>JASEGR010000041.1 GCA_030017955.1 Candidatus Eisenbacteria bacterium | reverse complement strand
TTCTTGGTCTTTCCTCCATGGATGGCTTTCATGTACAATGCATGTGCGAGGATGAAGGGGATGTTTTCCTGTGCACACAGGTCAGCTAGCCAGTACCAGGTGAACATGCATTCCGCCGAGACTACGATGTCCTCACGGTATGGGGCGATGCTCTTGAGGAATGGTTCTGGTTCTGCTCGCATGTTGCGGTGGAGTAAGACTTCTCCTTTCTGGTTGAGGATACAGAGGTACATTGATCGTGCGTGCAGGTCGATACCACAATAGTACAGATGTTCCTTGGTGTAGAATCTCATTGGGGCCTCCTCCTTTCTGGATCGTGGTGAAATCCCGAGTATACGCTCGGGATTATCCCGTAGGGAGGCCTCAATGAGTATCAGAGGTCTGGGGGGTGGGTCACTTTTACGTTGTCACAAGCCCTCCAAGTGGTACACTTTTACGCTATCATTACCACCCTGGCCATAACACCAGAAGAGCAGAGGAAAGAAATCGAGGCCGCAGGCGAAGTCACAATTTATAGCTATAACCAAACTGACTTCGTGAAAGACCGGGTCGCCATAGAAGTGCAATTTGGCAAGTATTCGTTTGTGGCCTACGATCTTTTTGTGAAGCATCTTGCATTCTACATTGGCGACCACATCGATGTCGGCATAGAAATCCTCCCCATGAAATCTCTCCAGTCGCGTATGAGCTCTGGTGTCGCCTATTACGAAGGTGAGTTCTACAACGTTGTCAGACAAGGGCGCGGTGTGCCTGCGGTTCCGTTAGTCATTATTGGGATTGCGCCCTAGTCTTCAAGACAACCATGTGCTCCACCGGATACGTTTGTGGGTGAACCCGGATCGAGCCGCTATTCGGGCGGCCCGGGTGGCACAAGGCGGACACAGCGTGCCTGAGTCTGTGGTAAGGCGACGGTTCAACAGCGGGTTGCGTAATTTCCAGAATATCTATCAGCGGTTGGTAGATAGTTGGGTAGTGCACGATAATTCAGGCATGTTACCTCGTCTAATGGCATCGGGAGACAATCGATGAATCGACAAGCAGGAGGTTCAAGAGATCCAGACATTCTGGCTTCAGAAAAAGCGCTGCGTCGTGCGGCACGGCGAGCCAGGAAACTTGGCGCGCAAACGGGCATGCCGGTTTATATAGTGCTGAATGACCGAATCATTGATCTGACCAGGAAAAGACGGTTGCGCGTCAGAGCGAAATAACCCGACCTGTCACGCATGAGACTGCCCACAGAATACGAGCTTGCCATCCCGATTCCACGTTTTGTGCACACGCTCGGCAACAATACGACCCGAAAAGAAGGATTTGGCACATACTTCACTGTCAGTTTCAGTAAGAATGAGACATGGCTGTATCAGTGCTTCGAAACGAACCCACAACCAACAATTGAAATGAAGCGTCTTATTCTCCGCCCTTCTGCTCTTCCTCGTGTCGCGGATGTGCGCGACGTGTGCCACAGGTGAACTTGGCCGAAGGCGTGCGGGCTTTGTACAGCCCGGTCATTTGGGAAAAAGGTGTGGGCGGGTTTTGTGTTGACAGGTGTTACCGTGCAAGGTAACATAAAATCTGCTATGAAGATCCAATCCGTCAGGTACAATAACCGCAGGAAGTCGTTTGAGGTTAAGACCTCAAGGCAGTCTTTCATGTTCCCGTATGTGAAGGCCGATCCCCAGCCGATGTCCGCCAATCTGGTTGCAGATGCTTGTGTTGATGACGAGCTTGGCCGGGAAGGCTTCAGTTACGTTCTGAAATCCGGCAGAGAAGGGACGGTCCACATCGACCAGATTCTTGAGTATAATCAGGATCCCAGCTATATGCGAAATCGTCTCCTCTATAAGCTGACACTCGAAGCGCAGAAGCGCGTAAAGTCAACTTCTCTGTCGAAGCGGGAGATCATTCGCCGACTCGGCACTTCCGCGGCGCAATTCTACCGAGTTCTGGATCCGGCGAATTACCGTAAATCCACCGATCAACTACTTTTTCTGCTCCATGTCTTGGACTGCGATGTTGAACTGGTGGTCCGGGCGAAGAACGCATGACCTATGCCCGGGGCCGTTCGATTTCGTATCCGGACAGGAATCCGGACAATCCGTCTAGGTCTTCAGCGGGTGCGTCCCAAGAATCGGGTATCCGGGCAGAGCGTGGCGGGCGGATTGTGCACGCACTGAGTACACAATTACTGGAAGAATTTGGTAAGGGATTCTCCGAAAAGAGCCTTTGGTATATGACCCAGTTTGCCGGGACTTTCTCGAACGAGAAGATTGTCTCGGCACTGCGGAGAGATTTGAGTTAACGGCAAAGAACAGGAGGAGGACAGATGGCCAGGGAGATCTGTCCTGCATGTGGGGAAGTCAGCAACATGCGGGTTTCGGTCAGCCAAAGGACTGAAAAGGGAACAGACGGAATAGCCAAGATTATCCGAACTCGGACGTTGCACTGCGACAAGTGTCATCGGTTCGTGCGAAGCGAAGATGAGGAAATCGCGCCAGGGCAGCAGGGATCACTGGAAGAAATGAAAACCGTCAGGCACATGCCTGAAGACAGTCGCCCGGGGGAGAAATTGTGGGAAAAAGGCGATGGCGGAGCCAAATCGGAAACTGATCAAGATTCTTGAAAGGAAGACTCAGGCCAGGTTGATGGGGATTTGGGGGGAAGAGGGCGAAGCCACGGGTGAACACGGATGAACGCAGATCGGAAATCAGGGCGTAAGAGAAATGCAAAAATGTATGGCCATACCGCACAGATGTATGGTATAAGCGAACATATGAACACCTTAGCACAACTGATTTGTTCACGGGTGCGGGCGGAGATCTTCCGCGTTTTGTTCGGTCTCCGGGGCGGTGCGTTGCATCTGCGTGAGATCCAGAGACAGAGCCGGTTTGCCATCGGCACTGTGCGGCAGGATATTGAGAAACTGGTGAAGTTGGGGCTGGTGACGCGACGGCGGGACGGGAACCGAGTCTATTATTCGGCCAACGAAAAACATCCGCTCTATGTCGAAATCCGTGCGCTCGTACTCAAGACCGTCGGTCTGGCCGAAGCCTTGAGCGCGGCATTGAAGGCAGACGAAATCCGCTGCGCGTTCGTATTCGGTTCGGTGGCAAGCGGAACACCTACGGCGGAAAGCGACATTGACCTGATGGTCATCGGCGAAATCGGTTTGCGAAAAGTGTCCGCGCTCCTTTCCGGCGTGGGCAATCGGCTAGGACGCGACATCAACCCACATGTAATGAGTTCCGCCGAGTTAAGAAAGCGGATTCGTGAAAAAGAGCACTTTTTGACTTCGGTGCTGGCCTCGCCGAGGATATTCGTGGTGGGCTCAGAGCATGACCTTGAAGCAATGGTCGGAAAACGGCTGGCTTAGGGCGCATGAAACTAGCCGGGAGGAGATTGGCAATCTCCTCGCGATCGTGCGCCGTGATCTGACGGATGCGCGGGAAGGCGAAATCTCCGACGACTGGCGTTTCGGCATCGCCTACAACGCTGCGCTCAAGCTCTGCACCATTTTGCTTTATGCGGAGGGGTATCGTCCGGTGCAGAATCTCGCGCACTACCGGACCCTGCAAGCGCTTCCACTTGTCCTCGGCGCGGAGCGGAAGGAGGATGCCGAATACCTCGATACCTGCCGTACCAAGCGCAACACCGTGGAATATGACTATGTGGGTGGCGCGACCGAAGCCGACGCGGACGAACTGATTGAGTTTGCTGAATCTTTGGAGAGAGACGTGTTGAAATGGCTAAAGGCCAGACATCCAAGTTTAGTGTCGGCGTGATCAGGCGAGTGCGGCGCAGGGACCTTCTATACACCAGGACAATCACCTATTGCATCAGTCTTCCATTGGGCCACTGACACGGGAGACTGATGCAATGACGCCATGAGAACCATCAAGGACATGCCTGAACACAGTCGCCCACGGGAGAAACTACGGGAGAAGGGTGCTCCTGCCCTCACGGACGAAGAGCTTGTCGCGACGATTCTTGGGGTGGGCACCCCCGGCGTCGACGTTCGAACGATTGCCCGGCAGGTCGCAGGTCTCATACGCGAGCAC
This sequence comes from Candidatus Eisenbacteria bacterium, assembly GCA_030017955.1. NCBI lineage: Bacteria > Candidatus Eiseniibacteriota > Candidatus Eiseniibacteriota bacterium. The sequence goes on along the minus strand of JASEGR010000041.1, from coordinate 22,359 downwards.
AAATGCAATCTGAAACTCGACCATCTGCTTGAGGTACCCGGTATGGGCCTTGCCAAGGCGGCGCAGATACTTTCTGCGTTTGAACTCGCTCGGCGTCACCTGCTCAAGGAGACGGTGAAGATTGTCTGCGCCCGGGATGTCTTGCCGCTCTTGGTCGACATCGCCGGGAAAAAGCAGGAGTACTTCGTTTGCATCTCGCTCAACGGTGCCAGCGAAGTCATAGAAAAGCGCGTGGTCACGATCGGTCTGCTTGACAAAAGCCCCGTCCATCCTCGCGAAGTGTTCGCCGATGTCATTGCCGACCGAGCGGCCGCCGTGGTCTTCGCTCACAACCACCCATGCGGAGAACTTCGGCCGAGTGAAGCCGACCTCCACATGCACGACCAACTGACCGAAGCCGGAAAAATACTCGGACTCCGTGTTCTGGATCACGTCATCGTGACGAGGAAAGGATACTACAGTTTTCAGGAGGCAGGGCTGATTAGAGGTTGATTGATGCCTGATCGGAAGATAAGAGAAATGCGCACAGCCCGACAAGTATGAGACCACCCGCGAAGCACGAAGCTGGTCAGTCCGACTTCGCGGTTTATGCGTCTCTCCCGCATCCAAGTCATTCACAAAGCAAAACCTGACATGTGCCACGGTATCTGTTTCAGCATAAATGAAACATGTTGGTATGTATCAGTATTTCTGATACAACAGAATCGATTTCACAAGAGCTGGATTGGGAGTGTGCCCGTGCGGTGGGGTCACTCCAGCTTGCAGTTGTCCGATTCAGCGAGAGGTTCACGGTGATGGGTGGTAGTTTTGCAGGATGGATTGACCGTGTCTTGGCGAAACCAATCAGGTATCTATTCGAGACTCCTGGGAGATTACTGAAAGATTACGTGAAACACGGTATGACCGTTCTGGATGTTGGCTGCGGTGAAGGCTATTACAGCTTGGGGATGGCCAAATTAGTCAGACGCGAGGGGCGAGTCATCGCGATCGATGCCCAGGTCGAGGTCATCGCAAATCTCAGAAGGAAGGCAGAGAAGGCGGGCCTTTCCGAACGAATTGAAACAAGAGTGTGCAGTGAGGAAGACCTTGGTATCCGAAACCTGAGCGGCCAGGTTGATTTCGCGCTGGCTGTCTATGTGATACACCATGCTAAGGATGCCGGCAGTCTCATGAGTGACGTGCACAGGGCTCTGAAACCAGGTGGCAACCTTCTGGTTGTCGAACCGGGACACCATGCCTCAGCAGCCGAGCGTGAAGCTACCGAGACTGCAGCACGAACTGCAGGCTTCGCACTGGCTGAGTACCCGAGGCTCAAACGCGACTGGGCAGTCGCTTTTGTGAAAGGTTGAGAAAGCGGCGGAGCACGAAGGAGAAACGCCTCAGAGAAGCAATTGGCCTACTAGACAGCCCCAGCTTTTCTCAGGGAATCGATGGTTTCCTCGGTATATCCTAAGAACTTGTGGAGAATCTCTTCAGTGTGCTGGCCGAGAAGCGGGGGAGGGAGGGAGGGAGTTTCTCCTGATGCAGAGAGCTTGAGTGGGGTGCCAGTCGTCCTGATCTTTCCCAGCTTCGGGTGATCTACTATCTTAAGCATTCCTCTATGAACTACCTGCTCATCTTTGAAGACTGCATCGAGATCTTTAATGGAACCGCATGGAACACCTGCACGGGAGAGGGCTTCAACAATCTCTGTTGAACTTCGTTTCAGAAGTTCTTTCACAAGAATCTCGTTGAGGATTGGGTAGTTCTGAACGCGCTTTGAGTTAGTCTTGAACTCCTCTTTATCTTTCAGCCATCCAAGATCGAGCGCATCGCAGAACTTCGCCCAGAGTGTCTCGTTTCCGACTGCAATGTTCACATAGCCGTCGTTGGTCTGGTAGGTCTCGTAAGGAACGATTGTGGGATGCCTGTTGCCCAATCTCTGCGGAGAGATTCCCGTAGCATAGTAGATTCCCGCCTGATAGGTAAGGCATGCGACCTGGGAATCGAGCATAGAAATATCAACGAGTTGGCCCTTTCCGGTTTTTTCTCTTGCGAAAAGCGCAAGGAGGATTCCCTGCACCGCAAACATTCCGGTCACTATGTCGCTGATTGCAACGCCCACCCTGAGAGGCATACCGTCCGGGAAGCCGGTAATGCTCATGAGGCCGCTTTCGCCCTGCACAACGATGTCGTATCCCGGCCTCTCTCTTTGAGGACCTGTCCTGCCGAATCCGGACATTCCGCAATAGACCAGCCTCGGATTCAAATCGGAGAGACTCTCGTAGGAAAAACCCAGGTCGTCCATTGTTCCCGGCCTGAAGTTCTCTACGAGGACATCCGCCTTCTTCGCCAGCCCGCGAAGTATTTCCTTTCCCTTCTCGCTCTTCAGGTTAAGCGTGATACTCTTTTTGTTTCTGTTTATGTTGAGGAAATAGGCGCTCTCTCCGTCCACAAACGGCGGTCCCCATGCCCTCGTGTCATCTCCTTTGCCTGGAGGTTCCACCTTGATGACCTCGGCGCCCATGTCGCCAAGAATCATGGTGCAATAAGGCCCGGCAAGTACCCTGGTGAGATCGAGGATAACGACTCCATCCAATGGGGACCTCGGTTCCACGCTTCCTGATGAGTTTTTCTCAGGTGCGGCCATGATTTCCCTCGAATGGGAACTTGCCTGACAAGAGGATAAACCTGCTACTTTCTGCGGAAGCTATTGGCAACTCCTGAGTTGCAAACATCCAGGGCCCGGTTGAGCATTCTTTCCACGGCCATTGCCGGGGCGCTTCTGATCATTAGGCCCGCCGCTCCACATCGCGGTCGTGCCTGTCAGATGTTCTTCGCTGAGAACGGCTTTCTCTTTAGGAATCTTCCTCTTCCGGCCTTCCCGAGGAAACTGCCATCACTGAAAACAACCTCGCCCCTGGATATGACGGTATCGACAGTTCCCTTTGAAACGAATCCCTCATAGGGATTGTAGTCCACCTTCTGATGATGTGTCTTTGCACTCAGAATGAACGTCTTGTTGGGGTCAAAAATCACGATATCGGCATCAGATTCTTTCTGGACCGTTCCTTTCTCTGGGAAAAGGCCAAACAGCTTGGCAGGAGTGGTTGAGACAAGATCGACAAACTTGTTAACGGAGAACCTTCCCTTCGTAACGCCTTCCGTGTAAAGAAGGTGAAGCCGGGTTTCGACTCCAGGCAGGCCGTTAGGAATAAGATTGAAACTGGCCTTTCCCAGGTCCTTCTGTCCCTTGAAATTGAAAGGACAGTGGTCTGTTGATACTGCCTGCAGGTCGCCTTTCTGAAGGCCTTGCCACAACGCCTCATTGTGTTCTTTTGGCCTGAGCGGCGGTGACATAACATATTTCGCCCCGCCGAAATTCGGCTCGTCGTATCTTTCAGAGGAGAGAAGGAGGTACTGCGGGCATGTTTCTGCGTACGCTGCTTCACCGCGAGCCCTGGCTTCTCTGACCTTGGCTAGCGCTTCTTTTGCAGTCAAATGGACTATGTAAACCGGCGCTCCTGCGAATGCGGCGATTGCTATTGCCCTTCCTGTTGCCTCTGCTTCAACTGCGGGAGGTCTTGAGGCAGCGTGATACTTCGGCTCTGTTTTTCCCTCGGCAAGAAGTTTCTTGGTCAACACATCAACTATGTCGCCGTTTTCCGCATGTATGCATATCAGAGCGCCTATCTCTTTCGCCCTGAGGAAAGCCTTGTAGAGAGTCCCGTCATCCACCTGGAACAGGCCCTTGTAAGCGAGAAACAGCTTGAAACTCGGGCATCCTCCTTCGACTACTGACTTCATCTCATTCATGATGCTCTCTGTCATTTCGCCAATCGCAACATGAAAGCCGTAGTCAATGACTGCCTTTCCTCCGGCTTTCTTCTTCCATGCATCCAGAGTATCACGAAGAGACTGACCCTTACCCTGAATGGCAAAGTCAATAATGGTTGTCGTGCCTCCTGCCGCCGCGGCAACTGTTCCTGAGTGGAAATCGTCAGCCGAGACAGTTCCTCCAAAGGGGAGCTCCATGTGCGTGTGGACGTCGATTCCTCCGGGAAGTACGTACTTCCCCCTGGCATCGATCACGGGCTCGCCGGACTGAGGGGAGATTGACTGTCCGACTGCAGCTATCTTTTCTCCTTCGATTCTGACATCCGCCTTGGTGGAATCCTGGGCTGTGACCACTAACCCGTCCTTGATAACCATGGCTATCTAACCTCCTAATAGATGCTCGTATCCCTCTTCTTCCCCGTATAGTCTATGTAAACAGTCTTGAGCTCGGTGTAGAACTCGAGTGCAGTCTTCCCTTGCTCCCTTGTCCCGATTCCGGTTCCTTTGATTCCGCCAAAGGGCAGTTGAGCCTCTCCGCCGACTGTGGGCGAATTTACATGCGTGATGCCTGTCTCTATTTTTTCTATGAATTTGAACATGGCTGCGCCGTCGTTTGTATAGATTGAAGAAGAAAGTCCGAAGATCACATCGTTTGCAACCTCAATCGCTTCCTCAAGGTCTTTGACTCTCATTATTGCAAGGACAGGCCCGAAAATCTCCTCTTTGGCAATCCTCATCTTCGGCGTCACAAAATCGAAGATCGTCACCTCGGCAAAATTGCCCTTGTCAAGAGGAGGCGTGGTTATTCTGTTTCCTCCGAGAATGAGTTTCGCACCTTCCTTCTTGCCTATCTCGATGTATGAAAGGACAGTCTTGAACTGGCTTTCGTCGACTGAGGGTCCCATCTGAACGGTCGGGTCAATACCGTGGCCGACCTTGATGGAACGTGATTTGCTCAGCACGAGATCAACAAACTTGTCAGCGACTTTTTCGACGACTATGGCCCTGCTCGTCGCCGTACACCTCTGGCCTGTCGAACCGAACGCCCCTTGAACAGTTCCCTCTGCAGCGAGCTCAAGGTCAGCATCCCCTAACACGATAACGGGATTCTTTCCTCCCATTTCGCATTGAACCTTTATTCCTCGCTTTGCACCAAGCTGGTATACTCTTGAACCAACTTCATTGGAACCCGTGAAAGAGACTGCTTTTACCGCCTCATCCTGAATCAGCGCCTCTCCCACTTCACCGCCGGAACCGAAAACAAGATTCACTACTCCTTTGGGAACACCGGCCTCCTCGATAAGCTCAACAATTCTCACTGCCGTCGACGGCGTTAACGTCGCGGGTTTGAAAACGACTGTGTTTCCGGCGGCAATTGCAGGAACTATCTTCCAGCATGGGATTGCAACAGGAAAATTCCACGGGGTGATAAGCGCGACAACCCCGAGCGGCTGACGGATCGTGTAGGAAAATGTACTTGGCATTTCGGACGGTGTCGTTTCCCCGCTGGCTCTTCTTGTCTCACCCGCGATGAACTCGACGATGTTGATTGATTTCTGCACTTCACCCAGAGACTCTTTGAGTGTTTTTCCCTCTTCGAGGGTAAGGAGTCTCGCGAGATTTTCCTTGTCGGCTTCCATAAGCCGGACCAGTTTGAAGAGATAATTGCCCCTCACCGGCCAGGGAAGTTGAGACCAGGAGGGAAGGGCTTTCCTTGCTTCCTCGACTGCCTCCTTTGCCTCAGCAGCCGACGAGATAGGAACCTTGCCGAGAATCTCTTCCTTGTTTGCTGGGTTTCTATTCGGTACGTACCTTCCTGTCGTCGTCTCGCGCCACTTACCGCCCACGTAGTTCCTGTAGTTCGTCACTCCAGTCTCACCAGCCATAATTTCCACCTTTCATGTTCTTGAAAACAGTCCCCGAACGTCCCCGATGAACAACAGATGCGTCTGTGCGGCTTCCATCTCTGATAGGAATACGTCGTTATGCAGTCTGTGATGGATACCTTGCCCCAAAGGAGTGCTGCGGAATGGTCCAGACTAGCTAAGAGCGAAATCCAGAATCCTGACAGCTTCATCAACATCTTTCTTCGAAATGTTAAGCGGTGGAGAAATTCGGATCACGTTGCCGAAGAGACCTCCCTTTCCTATGAGAAGTCCTTTCTCCCTGGTCTTCTCAAAAACACCCGCAAGAATATCAGGAGCAGGTTCCCTTTTCTCCTTCACCAGCTCAACTGCCTGCATGAGCCCCATGCCGCGTACATCTCCGACTGACTTGTGCTTCTGCTTCAGTTCTTCAAGGCCGTCTCTAAGGTGTGCGCCTACAGTCTTCGCGTTCTCCTTGAGGTTTTCCTCTTCAATCACGTCAATGGTTGCAAGCGAAGCGACGCAGCTAACAGGGTTTCCGCCAAAGGTCGATATGCTCAGCCCCTTGAAGCTCGAGGCGACTTCATCGGTAGCGATCGTCACGCCCATCGGCGCCCCGTTGGCAATCCCCTTTGCACACGTCATTATCTCGGGTTCCACGTCCCAGTGCTCGATTCCAAACATGCGGCCGCCCGTCCTGCCAAACCCTGTCTGAACTTCGTCGCAGATAAAAACCCCGCCGTATTTTCTGATGATGCTCACCGCCTCCTTGAAATACTCCTTTGGAGGCGTTATGAATCCGCCGACTCCCTGAATCGGCTCCGCTATGAAGCCTGCGATTTTCCCCGAAGTGCTGGTTTGAATCAGCTCTTCAATGTCCTTTGCACACCTGAGGTCACAGGACGGGTAGGTAAGACCGAGGGAACACCGGTAGCAGTAAGGACTGTGAGCGTGTTTTATGCCGAGGATGTGAGTGCCACCCTGCTTCCACGAAGCATGCCCCGTCAACGTCATGGCAAGCATCGAGCGGCCGCTGTAGGCATGCCTCAGGGCGATCACTTCCTGAAATCCGGTATGAATCCTGGCGAGCAGGACCGCGGTCTCGTCTGCCTCAGTCCCTGAGCTTGTGAAAAAACTCTTTTTCAGCTTTCCAGGAGTTATCCGGGAAAGTCTCTCGGCAAGCGAGACTATGGCTTCGTTCGGATATAGAGTCGAAGTGTGCTGAAGTTTATCAAGCTGCGCCTTGATTTTCCCAGTAACCTTTGCATTCGAATGCCCGACACTGACCGTGAGAATTCCGCCGAAGAAATCAAGGTAACGCTTGCCTGTGACATCAAAAAGGTACGCGCCTTCTCCTCTCTCGAGAACAAGGGGCTCCTTGTAGTAATTCGCGACACAGGGGAATAGAAACTCCTTGTGCTTAGAAATCACATCTTCCTTTGAAAGCTTCTTCCCAGTAATTTGAACGCTCATGGCAATAACCTCGTTATGTCTTCGTACGTTTCAGGCCTTCTGTCCCTGTAGAACTGCCAAAGGTTCCTTACCTCGCGGATCACATCAAGATCAAGGTCTGCAACTATGAGCTCGTCCTTGTCCCTTGTGCCCTGGGCGAGTATCTTTCCCCTTGGATCGCAGAAGTAGCTCTTTCCATAAAACTCGCCAACCTTCCACGGCTCCTCTGTTCCAACTCTGTTTATCGCCCCAAGAAAATAGCCGTTTGCAACTGCATGTGCTGGCTGCTCGAGCTCCCACAGGTATTCCGAGAGCCCTGCTATTGTGGCAGAAGGGTTGAAAATGATCTCTGCTCCGTTCAAGCCCAACAATCTGGCTCCCTCGGGGAAATGCCTGTCGTAGCAGATGTAAACTCCAACCTTCGCAAACGCGGTTTCAAAGACCGGATAGCCGAGGTTCCCGGGTTTGAAATAGAACTTCTCCCAGAAACCACCGAGGTGTGGAATGTGGTTTTTTCTGTACTTTCCAAGATACTTGCCGTCTGCGTCGATCACTGCAGCGGTGTTGTAGTAAACCCCTGCCATTTCCTCTTCATATATGGGAACTATCAGCGCCATTCCGTTCTTCTTCGCGATTTCCATCATCATGGAGACGGTCGGTCCATCCGGAATCTTCTCACTGGATTCATACCACCTTGCATTCTGCTCGGCAGGGAAGTAGGGGCCGTTGAAGATCTCCTGCAGGCAGAGTATTTTGACTCCCTTTTTCTTGGCTTCGGCTATCAGGGGGAGGTGTTTCTCAATCATTGCTTTCTTTATGTCCGGGATAGGCTGGGAAGGGTGGACGGCGTTGGAGGCCTGGATAAGTCCACAGCGAACCAATCTTGGCATGACTCCTCCTTTTTCAAAACGCGTCATGAGCTCAAGAAATGACGGACTCAGACTCTAACATTCCCGTGTACTAAGGTCAATCAGTTTGAGACTGATTCGGAGAGGGGGAAGGTTCAAAGGAGGAATGCGGCCTGCAGTCCGATAGGAAAGGGGTAGGGAAGATGGTCCCTACCCCTTGTTCGTTCCGATTATCACCTGCAGACGAGCTCGAAACCGCGCCAGTGTGCCGTTCCTGAGATAACTTTACGAAATGCAGGGCGTTTCATAGGGCACACTGCCAGGGGGTATGAGGGGGTCGTGGCCGACCCCCTCAGGGGTGACAGAGTAGGGATGCGACGAGTAGGAGCATTCCGAAGCGTCAGAGGGGCGAGAAGCCCCTATGAAAGTGTCGTGTCCCAGGGCAAGGAGATGACAAGGAATTTCCGGGACACGACACTAGCTCCCGGATTCGGGGACGGCGCAGTCAGGAAGACCTGCCGCTCACGGTATTCCCAGGTCCTCCGTTCCTACCGGTACAAGCTCTTGACGGCGCCCCAGGACTGCGACTCTGCCGGCGTTCCGCAGTCGATGCTCATTGTGATCTGGCTCACATCACCCCACGTCCCGTAGATCCGCGTTGGCTCACAGCTCGTGTCGATGAACGGTGGATATGCCGCCGGCCTAATCATGGGCGTTTCGCCAACGCCGATACCATTTGCGATGACAAAGGTAAGCGTGCAGCCGCCTTCGAACATCCCCGAGCTCGTCACATTTGCCCGAGATGCGACCGGTGTGCTGACGCCGCCGATCATCACGAATTGCACTGTAGATATCACGAGTGTCGTGTTCAATGTGCCGCTGCCCGAGCCCCATGGGCCTGGGTTCAAGTTGAATGTGCCGCCGTTGAAAGAACTCGTGTAAGTCACTGGACCTGTCCCCCCCACCCGGTCGTCCTTGACCGTGTAGGGCGTGGTCTCGATGCCGCAGACCGCGGTCCACTGGGTTCCGAGGGCCGCGCCATTCCAGGACGTAACGTTGAACACATCGCCGATGCCGCCGCAAGTATTGATACAGGCGCGTGATGTGGTATTGCGGCCGGTCAACAGGGCGCCGCCCAGGTCAGTAGAGTTATAAATGCCCGTGATCGGATCGGCCATGACCGGGACAGGAATCATCGACAGCAGTAGCAGGCACACCACCACTGGAATAAGTGCCGCAACAGCAGTAATAACTCTCATAATTCACCTCCCGCGGAAGTAGCACCTGTGCGCACCTCCCGCCTAAGAGAAGCACACCCAAGAAAAACAGAACCTTACCGGTCGTCGCTCCAGGTGAGGGAAAACAAACGTAAACGTAACAGACATGAAGAAATGATGACTGGTTACTCGGCCGCTCTTCTCACCCCCTCTCCTGCGGTCTGGGGAAGACGCAGACAACAACAAGCTGCGGCACGAGGCGTGGACCTGCTTCTTCTATACTAGGGTACCCAAAATCAATATCACTGTCAAGGACTAAGATTAGACTTGTATAATATCTCTTAGGGTAATTACGGTCTTGTAGAAAAGATTGACGCGCTGCCGGCACGAGCATCGGAGCCGGAGCATGGCCAGCGTGGAGGCGGAGATTCTTACTCCTTCGTTGACAAGGTATTTTTGTGGTGCTAGATTCTCCAAATTGATGAATGGAAAGGGGAAAGAATTGAAGCGGGGAATCCTGATAGGGATTGCAGGGGGGTCCGGCTCGGGGAAGACACTTGTTGCCGACACGATATTCGAGGAGCTTGGGCCGCGGAAGGTCGTGATTGTAAGGCAGGATTCCTACTACAAGGACCTCAAAGGCGTTCCCTGGGAAGAACGGGTCAAGCGGAATTATGACCATCCGGATGCCTTTGATTCCGAGCTTCTCACGTCCCACCTCAGGCATCTCCTTTCCGGCGAGCAAGTCGAACAACCGATATACGACTTTCAGGCGCATGCGAGAAAAGAAGAGACCCTGAGAATAGGCGGCAAGAGCATCATTGTCCTTGAAGGAATTCTGATTCTTGATGATCCGGCGCTTAGAGAGCTTATGGACATAAAAGTCTACATCGACACTGACCCTGACGTCCGTTTGATAAGAAGGCTCAAGCGGGATACTGCTGAAAGGGGAAGGTCTGTGGAAGCAGTTGTGACGCAGTATGAGGAGACGGTCAGGCCGATGCACATGCAGTTTGTGGAGCCTTCGAAAAGGTATGCTGATATCATAATTCCGGAGGGCGGATACAATCTTGTGGCGATTGACCTCTTGAAGGTGAAAATCGAACATTTCCTAAGGGAGAGAGAAATTGAAGAGCGAAGAGGTTAGAGGAACCGGCTGGATTGAAGTTATCTGCGGAAGCATGTTCAGCGGGAAAACCGAGGAACTCATCAGGAGGCTAAGACGGGCGGAAATTGCAAAGCAGAAAGTTGAGATTCTGAAGCCGGCAATAGACAGCCGCTATTCGGAAAGTCACATTATTTCCCACAGTGCGCACAGCATTCCCTCTCGCTCGGTGGGGAGCGCCGCTGAGATCCTTGAGCGCGCGGGAGATGCCGATGTCCTGGGAATCGATGAGGCGCAGTTCTTTGGATTGGAGCTGGTTCAGGTCTGCGAAAAACTGGCAGATGCGGGGAAAAGAGTGATAGTCGCCGGTCTTGACCAGGACTACCGGGGTGAGCCCTTTGAGCCGATTCCGCAGCTGATGGCGGTAGCGGAATATGTTACAAAGACCCTTGCGATTTGTATGGTCTGCGGGGCACCTGCCAACAGAACTCAACGGCTGGGTGAGCAGGAGGAGAGAGTGGTCGTTGGTGCTGCCGAGATGTACGAAGCAAGATGCAGGAAATGCTTCAAGCCTCCAAGGAAATCACCTGAGAAGGGGTATGGAAAATGAAGAAAGCAATCCTTCTATTCATGGCTTTCTCTCTGGTCGTGACATTTGCAAATTGCGCAAAAAAGAAAGAAGAGGCCGCAAAAGGAGTGGTGAAAGCAGGTCTTGTGTTTGACGTTGGGGGAAGGGGTGACAAATCATTTAACGACGCCGCCCTGAGAGGTCTTGAGAGAGCAAAGCAGGAGCTTGGAATCGAGTTCCAGTACATCGAACCCGGTGAGGGATCGGACAGAGAATCGGCTCTCAGAACGCTTGCAAGCGAGGATTTCGACATCATCTTCGGGGTCGGCTTCATTTTCACGGATGATATTACCGCCATTGCCAAAGAGTTTCCTGGTAGGAATTTTGCGTGTGTTGACTACTCCTACGCCCCCGGCCAGGCTATGCCGCCAAATCTGGTCGGACTCAAATTCAAAGAGGAGGAGGGCTCTTTTCTGGTCGGCGCAATCGCCGCCCTCCTGACGAAGACCAACAAAGTTGGATTTATTGGAGGAATGGAGTCTGCCCTGATTCACAAGTTCGAAGCCGGCTACAAGGCCGGCGTGAAGTATGCAAATCCGGGATGCAGTGTTGTGTCTGCCTACGCCGGTGTGACCGGGAATGCTTTCAAGAATCCGATAAAAGGAAAAGAGATTGCCCTTTCCATGTACGGTCAGGGAGCTGACATCATCTATCACGCATCCGGCTCGACCGGGCTCGGGGTTTTTGAGGCGGCGAGGGTGAAGGAGAAGCTTGCAATCGGTGTTGATTCCGACCAGTACGGTGAAGCGCCGGGGAACATTCTGACAAGCATGATAAAGAAGGTTGACGTTGCGGTCTTCGAGACAATCAAGTCGGTGAAGGATAAGACTTTCAAGGGCGAAATACGAGTGATGGGGCTCAGGGAAGGCGGCGTTGATTATGTCTATGATGCCAACAACAAGAGCCTTATTCCGGATCCTGTCAGGGAAAAGGTCGAAGAGATAAGGAAGAAAATAGTCTCTGGAGAAATCAAAGTTCCCCAGGCTTGAGGCAGCACGAGTTCGCCTAGACAGGGACAGTCTCTGCGTGGAAAGGACTTCTCTGGAATCCCTGCATTATCCGCGCAGAGTGCTCCCTCCAACCCATTCTTTCCGTCCCGAAGCACAATCCCTTGATGTCATCTAAGAACAGCGAAGATAATCTTGCCTTTCGGATGAAAGGCATCACGAAGAAATTCGCCTTTGTCAAAGCCAATGACAATGTGGATTTCTCTGTTTTGAGAGGTGAAATCCACGCTCTTGTGGGCGAGAACGGCGCAGGCAAGTCAACACTGATGAACGTACTTTCGGGACTCTACAAGGCCGATTCGGGAGAAATATGGGTGTCGGGAAGGAAGATTGAGATGGATAGTCCGAGAGACGCAATATCGGTTGGCATAGGAATGGTCCACCAGCACTTCATGCTGATAGGTCCGCTCACTGTCGCGGAAAACGTCATTCTCGGAAGGGAATCTCTGAGGTTGTTTGGCTTCATCGATGTTAAGAAAGTCGGGACTGCAATTGGCGAAATCTCGCGCAGGTTCGGCCTCAACGTTGATCCTTTGGCGAAAGTGGAAACTCTCTCGGTCGGCATGGAGCAGAGAGTCGAGATTCTTAAGACGCTGTACCAGGGCATCTCGATTCTCATTCTTGATGAACCCACCCAGGTCCTTTCCCCGCAGGAGACGGAGGAGCTTTTTTCGATAATGAGAAAACTCAGAGAAGAAGGGAAGACCGTAGTCTTCATCACTCACAAGCTGAGCGAAGTGATGGCAGTGTCGGATAGAGTCACTGTCATGAGAAACGGGAAAGTCGTGGGTGTGCTGGAAACAAAAAGCACAACGAAGCAAGAGTTGGCAAACATGATGGTCGGAAGAGAAGTCTTTCTTCAGATCGAAAAGCGGGCGGAAAAACCCGGGGTTGTCATACTCGAAGTGAAAAGCCTGAGCACTCTTTCTGAAAGAGGGAGCAGAGCTCTTAAGGACATCTCCTTCAAGGTGAGATCTGGCGAGATTGTCGGCATAGCGGGCGTTGAGGGAAATGGTCAGACTGAGCTTGTCGAGGCGATTACGGGTTTGAGGCGGATCTCTTCGGGATCAGTCTCGGTCTGCGGCAAAGAATTATCCAGGGGTGCCCCGAAATCTTTTCTTGGCCGGGGCATATCGCACATTCCGGAGGACCGGCAGAAAAGGGGGCTGATCCTCGACTTTCCAATCTCTGACAATCTTGTGATGGGGCTACAGTCCCGAAGGCCTTTTTCCGGATTCATTTGGCTCAGGAGGGGGGCGATAGCGCAGAATGCATCCAGATTGATAGAGGCGTTTGGGATAACACCGCCGAGGCCTGAGCTCCCTGCAAGGAACTTGTCAGGAGGAAATCAGCAGAAAGTTGTCGTGGCAAGAGAGCTATCAAGAGATTCGAGACTCCTTGTCGCCGCCCAGCCGACAAGAGGGCTTGATGTCGCCGCGAGCGAGTTCATACACAGGTCAATGCTCAAGGAAAGGGGCGCGGGAAAGGGAATACTTTTCGTCTCGGCAGACCTTTCGGAAATTCTGTCTCTCAGTGACCGGATTCTGGTGATGTTCGGAGGCCAAATCGTAAGGGAACTTGAGGCAGGGCATACCGATGAAGGAGAAATCGGCCTTCTCATGACCGGAGGAGCGGCGCCAATTGCCAGGAAAGGGTGAGCTTCCAGACAAGCTTTTTGAGAATATTTGCGTTCCTCTCATTGCAGTTGTTTTCTCTTTCCTGATTGGGGCAGCCTTTGTCCTCTTCGTAGGGCAAAATCCGCTATTTGTCTATGCCCGGCTCATAGAAGGCACACTCGGGAGCACCTACGGGCTGGGGCAGGTTCTTTTCAAGGCCACACCTCTCATCTTCACAGGCCTTTCTGTCGCATTTGCATTCAGAGTCGGCCTTTTCAACATCGGCTGCGAAGGCCAGCTTGCGATGGGGGCCTTTGCAACCGCATGGGCCGGCGTGACCCTGAAATCTCTGCCGGGACCTGTGCTCATTCCAATCTCAATTCTCTTCGGCATGGCGTTTGGAGCGTTCTGGGCATTTGTGCCGGGTATTCTCAAAGCGAGACTTGGAACACACGAAGTCATAAACACCATCATGATGAATTTCATTGCTTCTGCCATCCTCAGCTATCTTGTGACAAGCGTGTACGGCGTTCCGGAGACTCTTCACACCGAGCCGATAGCACTTGCGGCGCGAATACCGAGGCTTGAATCCCTCTGGCCTGCATTCAAAGGCTCGCCGGTCAACGTCAGTTTCTTTCTGGCCCTCGTCTTCTGCGTCGCGGTGTATCTCTATCTCTGGCATACAAAATTCGGTTACTCGATGAGGGCCACCGGGCTGAGTCCTCTTGCCGCGGAGTACAGCGGCGTGAACGTGCGGAGATATCTTGTGACCGGGATGACGTTGAGCGGCGCTCTTTCTGGACTTGTAGGTGTGAATTATGTCATGGGCTACAAGTATTACTACGAATCCGAATTCTCGGGCGGAGTCGGCTTCATGGCTATACCCGTGGCCCTGCTCGGAAGAAATCATCCTCTTGGTGTCGTGTTGTCCGCGATGCTCTTCGGGATTCTGAGCCACGGAGGGCTTGTGATAAATACTCTTGTCCCGAAGGAATTCGTCGAGATCCTTCAAGCGGTTGTGATAGTCTCGATTCTGATAACCAGCAATATCTTTAGAGACTGGGTAGTGTCGTTGCGGAAGCGGAAACTCTGATCATGCGGAAAGTGAGGATTTGCCTGTGGTAGGCGACGGCGAATGAGCGTTCCCTGGCTCCGCTCCGGGATGACCCATCTACTGGCTCGCCAGGCGGGGAATCCTTGCCCCTCCCAGCCTCTGAAGGGCTGGGTATCCCCACCTTGCTCGCCAAGATGGGTTCCCCATCCCTCCCGCGAAAGCCAAGCCACCGCTCATTGCCGCCGCAGCTGCATATTCCGTCTGCATGGGGGCCTCCTCACCGGTGCCGGCGGACGCCGGGCTGTCAAAGAAGGACCCACCTTTTCTGCAGAGGGGAAAGGACGTCTCGATGTGGCAGGGGTGCAGTTCGAAGGTGGACAAGTGACGTGATGGAAGAAGGCTTGATTGCGGGTTTGGTGTCGCAGACCATCAGGATCTCCGTGCCATACACGCTTGCCGCGATTGGAGGCACATTCTCCGAAAGGGGCGGTGTTGTGAACATAGCGCTTGAGGGAATATTGCTGAACGGCGCTTTCACCTGCGTTCTTGGAACCTACCTCACAGGAAACCCATGGCTGGGATTACTCTGCGCCGTGCTGGGAGGAATGCTGACTGCGCTTCTCCATGCCGTCACCACCATAACCTTTAGAGGCGAGCAAATCGTCAGCGGGATTGCGATGAATCTGTTTGCCGTGGGGATTACGAAATTTCTGCTTGTAGTCGTGTTCGGTAGCTCGAGCAATTCTTCGAGAATCCCGGGACTGCCTTCTCTGCACCTACCCCTGCTCTCCGGTGCACCAGTCTTGGGTACTATCTTTGCCTCGCCGCTGATAATACTCACTGTCGTTATTGTTCTTGCCTCACACTACGTTCTTTTCCATACTCCCTACGGGCTCCGGCTCAGGGCGGTCGGGGAGTACCCGCTCGCATCAGAGACTCAGGGCATAAAGGTTGAAAGGATGAGATACTCCGGAGTGCTCGTAAGCGGAGCTCTCGCCGGGCTCGGCGGAGCGTGGCTAGCATTTGACCAGCACAGCTTCACGGACGGCATGTCAAGCGGGAGAGGGTTCATCGCCCTCGCCGCCATGATAGTTGGAAAGTGGAAACCGCTGGGGGCTACCTGGGCATGTCTCCTGTTCGGATTTGCCGAATCGGTTCAGATAAGGCTCCAGGGAGGGGAGGTCCCGACTCAATTCATCCAGATGATACCCTATGTTCTCACTATGATTATTCTTGCCGGTTTGATCGGAAGGGCAATCCCGCCTGCTGCTGACGGCATTCCTTATAGAAAAGAGGCAGAATGACGCACGACGACGATCTGGTAGTGATCAAGATTTTTCCAAATGATGTTCTCGCCCAGGTGGCTGCATCATTTCTTGAGGCGAATGGGATCCAGGCTGTGGTCTCCACCGATGATGCAGGAGGGGCCTATCCCTTCCTTCAAGGATACTCCGGGGTTCGGCTCATGGTCAGGAAGTCTGACGAGGACATCGCAAGGGAGCTGCTGGAGCAGGTAGGGGAATCTGAGGCCGAACCGTGAACGAGCGCCGTGGGCCTAATAGCAGCGAGAAGGCACTCGTCGAGTGTGTGGATTTCCTCCGAAGCAGGATCGGCGGGAAAATCAAAGTAGCTGTAATCCTGGGTTCGGGACTCGGGAGGCTTGTTGATAAGGCGTCGGACCGCGTCGATATTGACTACAACGAAATTCCACACTTCATACGCCCAACTGTTCCGGGACATTCCGGGAAACTCGTGAGCGGAATACTCGGAGGGATCAGGGTTGTTTTCCTTCAGGGAAGGGTGCACTACTACGAAACCAGGAACGAATCTCGTGTCACCTTTCCCATACGGAGTCTCTCAAGGCTTGGAATCGAGATCCTGATCGTAACAAACGCGGCAGGAGGATTGAGAAAAACGTTCTCTCCAGGTGACATCATGCTGATCAGGGACCACATCAATCTTATGGGAGTCTCGCCCCTGAGAGGTTCATCCGGCCGTGACGCATTTGTTGACATGAGCGATGCCTATTCTGCCGAGCTGAGACGAATTGCCCGGGAGGTGGCTCTCTCCTGTGGCATCGAACTTAAGTCCGGTGTGCTCGCGGGGCTGCCCGGCCCAAGCTATGAGACTCCATCTGAGGTGAGGTTCATGGCAAGAGTCGGCGGCGATGCTGCGTGCATGTCGACGATACCGGAAGTAATAGAAGCGAGAGGTCTTGGAATCAAAGTTCTCGGGTTCTCCTGCATAACAAACCTCGCGACCGGAATCTCGAGCGAAAAGCTTACTCACGAAGAGGTTGAGGCAGTGGGATCGGTTGCTGCAGACAAGCTTGGCAATCTGATAGAAGGAGTGCTCAAGCGGATTGGAGGGGACGGGAGGGCATGAGAATGAATGGCACTTGTTTTTCCCGGACAATTAGGAGGGCTTGCTGACCTATGGCTGATTTGAAGCAGACCATAAAAGTGGCGCGAGGAGAAGAGCCCGCTGATCTCGTTCTGAGAGGCCCCAAGCTCATCAATGTTCTTTCCGGCGAAGTGTATGATGAAGACATAGCCATATTTGAAGACCTTGTGATCGGGCTTGGGAAGGGTTACCGCGGCAGGGACGAGATCAATCTGAAGGGCAGCTATGCCGCCCCTGGCTTCATCGACGGCCATGTGCATATAGAAAGCTCCATGGTCGAGATCCCGGAGTTTGCGCGGTCTGTGGTCCCCCTCGGCACGACATCGGTCGTTGCCGACCCTCATGAGGTCGCAAATGTTTTCGGGTATGACGGAATCAGATATATGCTTGAGTCGAGCAAATACAACCCTCTCAATGTCTTCTTCATGCTGCCTTCCTGCGTTCCTTCAACGCCGCTTGAGACAGCAGGGTCATCGCTCAGGGCATTTGACATATTTCCGCTCCTCAGGGAGAAGTGGGTGCTTGGTCTTGCCGAGATGATGAACTTCCCGGGCGTCCTCGCAGGCGATGAAGACACGCTTGACAAGCTCAAAATCTCGGCTGACAAGAGGCTTGACGGTCATGCGCCGAAGCTTGGCGGAAAAGACCTTTGTGCCTACATCGCAGCCGGCGTCTCGTCCGATCACGAGTGCACGACAAAAGAAGAGGCGATGCAGAAGCTCAGGATGGGGATGTACGTGATGATAAGGGAGGGCACCGGCACAAAGAATCTCAGAGACCTTCTTCCGCTCGTCACCAGGGAAAACTCGAGGCGGTGTTTTTTTGTGACCGACGACAGACATCCGAATGACATCCTTACCGAGGGGCATGTGAACCACATGGTAAGAACCGCGGTGGAACTCGGAGTGGATGTCGTGACGGCAGTGCAGATGGCCACGATAAACACAGCCGACTATTTCGGGCTGAGAAAGCTTGGCGCAATATCGCCCGGAAGATATGCAGACATAGTCATATTCGATAACCTCAGGACCTTCAAAATGAGGAAAGTCTTCAAGAACGGAAAACTCGTTGCTGAAGATGGAAATCCAACCTACGAGCTTCCGCCAAGACCTCAGCAGAGAGTCAGAGGTTCAGTGAACATAAAGTGGCTTGAGGGGAATGAGTTTGAGATTAAGGCAAGAGGAACAAAATGTCGTGTCATTGGACTGGTGAAGGACCAAATACTGACAGATGAACTTATTGAGGAGCCGAAGGTAGAGAATGGAAATGTAGTTTCAGATACTTCAAGAGACATCCTGAAGGTAGTGGTTGTGGAAAGACATAACGCCTCCGGGAATATCGGGAAGGGGCTGGTGAAAGGGTTTGGATTGAAGAGGGGAGCGATCGGGTCTTCTGTCAGCCATGATTCTCATAATATTGTTGTCGTGGGTGTCAGCGATGACGACATTCTCAAGGTCGTCAAAAGAATACACAAGATCGGCGGGGGAATCGTGATCTCCGATGGGGGAGAAGTGGTCGGCATACTCGAACTCCCCATAGCCGGTCTCATGTCAAGGCTTCCGCTTGCGGAAGTCGCCAAGAAGATAGAAGAGCTCACAAAGATCGCCAGCTCTCTTGGCGCAAAGCCGAAGGACCCGCTCATGGCCCTTTCTTTCCTCGCCCTCCCGGTCATCCCCAAACTGAAACTCACGGACAAGGGTCTTGTGGATGTCGAGAAGTTTGACTTCGTAGATTTGTTTGTCTAGCAGAGCACCACAACCCGCCCATGCCTATGTTATCCTTCGGGGCGTCCGTGGCAAGTGTTGCTCCTGATGGGCCGTGCGTAACCTCACAGTGCAAAGAACCTTCATATGTGGCGTGCGTCTCGACCATCTCTGTTCCTCCATCTTGCGTTTGGTTTCAGGCAATATTCTGGACGGAAGAACCCGGCTCGAAGAAAAACGAGCTCTTCCGCGCTCAAGACCTACTTGGCAGGCATTACTTTCACGCTCACTGAGCAGGTTATCCGAGCCCCAGGATACCGAACAGAGCCTACCTTAGCAAGACCATCTTCATTGTTGCGACCTTGTCTCCTGCCCTTAATTGATAGAAGTAGACGCCAGAGGCTAGCTCTTGTCCGGAGTTGTTCCTGCCGTCCCAGACTTCTGCGTGAACGCCTGCTCTCACGCGTTCAGATTTGAGAAGTGCCCTGACCATTTTTCCGGCGACATCGTAAATCCTCAAGTCAACCCGGCTGTCCTCAGGAACTGCGTACCTGATTTCCGTGCGCGGGCTGAACGGGTTGGGGACATTTTGGAAGAGGCCGAACTCCAGCGTTTTCTGACCGGTCTCAAGCTCCGAGGCTCCGACCGGGTAGATGATGTCCGCACAGGTGCGAGGCCTGATCGCTCTCTGACCGTACCTGTAGTCAGCGATTCCCTGGACATTCATCCACATACCCGCAATTGGCGCGTAGGTGGTGCACGTCGGGCAGAAATAGAATCTGCAGTAGTGGTCACGTCCGACAAGAATACAACACCTCCATATTGGATCGCATATGTACCATCCGCCATTATCGGTTGAATCGACAATTGCATTGTTGACTTTCACGAATACTCCTTCCCAGGATTCAGCTGGAGGTCCTGTCGTGAGATCACAGATAGACACAACATCAGGTCCGGGAACGCGGTTTCCTGAGCTGTGAATCCTGACGTAATCAACGGCGATTATCTCAGTCTTGTTGCAATACTCAGACACCAGCCCGGAAACCGTCGCGCTGTCTCCAACCGTGGGGTGTATCAGTGAACCGTAGATCGCGATGCCTGACCACGGCCCTGCCTGGCGCTCTTCGACAAAGAATTCGCCGTAGAACTGGGTTGGGTCTGCAGTAACGATTCCTCTCAGAGTGACCTGCTGACCATCTAGCAACGAGCTGTCGTTGGTAGCCGATTTCGGAGTCTGGATAACAGAGATGGGACAGATTCCACCCCTAAACGTACAGCACTGGCGCGGGGACTCAGCGCATCCTTCCCTGTTTCTGATGCTCCAAGCACAGAGAGTTTCTGGAACGCAGGGGCTCATGGCAACGCAGGTTATGAGGCACACGAGTGTTGATTGGGGGTCTACAAAATACGCATCACAGATTGGGATCACCGCTCCTGAACTGTCCTCCAAGTAGTACTTCGTGATATCGAGTGCTGAAGAATCGTATGCTGCGTCGAAATATGCGTAGATGCCGGTTTCAGAGATAGAATGCGCAAGAACAAGGTTTGGTGCTGGAGGGCAACCGAGAGGTACTATGTCGGGGGGTATGCGGGGCCAGAGCTTGTAGTTGCCGTACTCCCACCACCAGATACCTTGAATGTACGCGAAAGTGTCTCCAACTGCAGGTACCGCCGGAGTCGGATCGAGCATCTTTGGACCTATCCATATTGTGTCGATGACAGAGCCGTGTGCGTGGGCCTCTACGACGGCCCACTGACCGTAACCCATCGAGATGTCCACACAAACAACTGTGTCAACTTTTATGAATACACCTTTCCACTTCTCCGCTTTCGCAGAGTCACTAGCCGCATAACCCAGGTCTCCTGTTGAAAGAAGGGCAGGCGCCGGTGGTGGTGCAGAGCCAATCTTGACAATGATTGGGTAGCAGATTTCCCTCTCGCCACAATATTCGCCCGAGACATTTACAAGGTCTCCAATCCTAACTGTAGGTACGACAGCGCCCGTATAAACGCGAATGCCGCAATACGCATTAAGGTCCTGAACCCATATTCCGTAGGTTGTAGGCTTTAGGTCGACGGCAGTTACAACAACGCTGTCAATTTCGACAGGAGTCCCGATGGGATAGTGTTGATGTATGAATTCACAGATGTTTGTATGGACTGCCAGTGCCGGGGCACCAATGCAAAGAAGGCATGAGAAAATAAACAGTGGAACAATGCTCAGTGTGTATCGTCTCATCTTCTCCCTCCTGAGAAATGATGGTGGTCAACATGAACAAATAAGATCATCGAAACAATCAAGGTCCTTTGCCACCTCCAGTCTTCCTCCATCAAGCCGTTCACCCGTCTCTTCGGGGCAGCGCCTTGTCGCCCTGCCCGGGATGCCAAGAGACGTTCAGAGCCTATCTTAGCAAGACCATCTTCATTGTCGAGACCTTATCTCCTGCCCTTAATTGATAGAAGTAGACGCCAGAGGCTAGCTCTTGTCCAGAGTCGTTCCTGCCGTCCCAAACTTCTGTGTGAACGCCTGCTCTCAAGCGTTCGGACTTGAGAAGCATCTTTGCCATTCTTCCAGCAACATCGTATATCCTTAAGTCAACACTAGTTTCATCAGGAACTGCGAATCTGATTTCCGTGCGCGGGTTGAACGGGTTAGGGACATTCTGGAAGAGAATGAACTCCGATGCTCTTTGGGCACGATCATGTTCCGAGACTCCAACGGGGTAGATGATGTCCGCACAGGTCCGAGGGCGAATATTAATTTGGCCGTAGACGCAGTCACCGATTCCTTGAAGATTCAGCCACATGCCCGGAATTGGCATGTAGCTGGTACACGTCGGACAGAAATGGAATCTGCAGTAGAAGTCGCGGTGAACAACAAGGCTGCACGCTACCCCATCCCACACTGTCCATCCGCCATACCCGATTGACGTATCCGCGACAATTGCATTGTTGATCCTTATGAATACGCCTTCCCAGGATTCGGCTGGAGGTCCTATCGTGAAGCCACAGATTGGGATCACATCAGGTCCGGGAAGCGGGTTTCCCGAGCTGTGAATCTTCACGTAATCAACCGACGTAATCTCAGTCTTGTTGTAGTACTCAGACACCAGCCCGGAAACCGTCACGCTGTCTCCAACCGTTGGACGTATTGGCGAACCGTAGATCGCGATGCCTGACCACGGCCCTGCCTGGCGCTCTTCGACAAAGAATTCGCCGTAGAACTGGGTTGGGTCTGCAGTAACGATTCCTCTCAGAGTGACCTGCTCAACCCCGGTACCGATCACGTGGGAGCTGTCATTGTCAGCCGATTTCGGATGCTGAATATAAGAGATGGGGCAGATCCCACCCCTGAAGGTCATGCTTTGGAGCGAGGACTCGGCGCATCCCGTCCTATTCCTAATCTCCCAGGCAGAGAGAGTCGTTGGGAAAGTGTTATTCTGAGTGCCGGTCGTAAGATCCACAATTGTTGATTCAGCATTCGCGAAGACAGCACCAAGAATTGGGATCTTTGCGCCCGAGCTATCTACCAAAGAGTACTTCGTGATGTCAACTCCGGAAGCATCGCAAGTTCTATCAAAGTACGCACGGACGCCGGTTTCAGAGGTAGAATGCGCAAGAACAAGGTTTGGGGGAAAACATGGG
>JASEGR010000040.1 GCA_030017955.1 Candidatus Eisenbacteria bacterium | reverse complement strand
CGATTTTCGTTGGCGTCGGCTAAAGTACTGCGAGAAACTTTGCCTCGAATCCCCATGTGATACAATTTGTTTTGCATGGAACGCAGACATGCTTCGATATCTCGAAGGCTTTCGCGGTAAGTCAATTGGGCAAAAGCCATAGATAAGAACTGGTCTAAACATGAAAACGTATGGACTCTGTAATCGCCGTCGTAGCGTCGAACACATTTGCGAAATTCATCGAGGGGCAGAAACTCCATGATTTGAGAAAAAATGGTTTTCCCATTGTACATAGGCCGCTCCTTTGTTGATTTGGAAGACGACCATAGTACGAGTGGGAATCCAAGTCGATTACGACATTCTGTGACTCCATCATATTCATCTCAAAACAGTTACAGCAACTACGGAACAAGTTAACCGGACACCAGTGGTGCCTGTCCCTATTTTCCGGCGAGGCAGTTTTCTCGAACGCTCTTCTTGGTGATTGCCTTTCGATAAAGCGCGAGGTATTCTCTGGCGGCCTTTTCCCAGGAGAAGTCTTCGCTCATTCCGTTGAGCATGAGCTTTCGCCACAGCTTGGGATTCTCGTGGCAAGCGAACGCTTTCCGCACGCAGGCCAGTAGCGCCTCGGGCGTGTAGTCACTGAATGTGAATCCTGTACCGCTCCAGTCCTTTTCGTTGAACTCCTTCACCGTGTCGTAGAGTCCACCAACCGCACGCACAATCGGGACAGTTCCATATCTCATGCTGTAAATCTGATTGAGCCCGCACGGTTCATACTTGGAAGGCATGAGAAACGCATCGGCTCCTGCTTCTATAAGATGGGCAAGCGGGTCATCAAAAGAAAACTCCGCATAGATCCATCGCGGGTACTTGGCCATGAGCTTCGTGAAGAACTCGTGATATTTTTTCTGTCCGGTCCCGAGCACCACAAGCGAGATATCAAGCTTCATGAGCTCGGTCGAAGCTTGCTCAATGAGGTCAAGGCCTTTCTGGTCAGCGAGCCGCGTCACCATTCCCAGCAGAAATCTTCTTGTCTGCCGCGCATTGAAACCGCATCTCTTCAGGAGAGCACTTTTGTTTTTCTTCTTGTCCTCAAGGGTATCTTTCCCATAATTGACAGGAATAAGCTTGTCATTTCTCGGATCCCAGATTGAATAATCAACACCGTTCACTATCCCATAAACATCGGCAGACCTCGCCTTCAAGACACCTTGAAGCCCGTAGCCGAATTCCTCGCTAGTCTGAATCTCCTCTGCGTACCTCTTGCTTACAGTCGAAATCAAATCCGAATACCAGATTCCTGCCTTCATGAAGTTCACGTTGCCAAAGAACTCAAAGGGCCCCATCGGATAGAAAAGGTCCCTGCTGATTCCGAAATCGTTGAACACTTCTCCCGGATACACGCCTTGATAGCCGAGGTTATGAATGGTGTATAGAACCGGGATGTTCGAGAGAGTCGGATCGCCGCCAAATCTTGTCTTCAGGAAAGGGGCGACGGGAGCGGTCTGATTATCGTTGATGTGAAGAACATCCGGCTTCAGGCCAAGAATCCGCACTGCCTCAACAGCAGCAACCGAGAAAAATAGAAACCTTCTGGCATTGTCTTTGAACTCTTCCCCTGTCGATGGATCAGTATATACGCCGTCCCGCTTGAAGAAGTTATCGTTCTCAACGAGAATTACCCGAACGCCCTGGTTTTTCAAACGCGCTTCCCTGAGCGTCACCTTCTCGCGGCCCCATTGGAACTCAAGCTCACCATCGAGAAGCGTCTCGCCCCGGTATTTCTCGGGAATCGAGGAAAACCCCGGAAGGAAAACCGTGACCTCATGCCCCATTCTTCCCAGCGATTGGGAAAGAGCACCAATCACGTCTGCCAGGCCGCCAACTTTTGCCAGAGGAACCATCTCCGAAGATGTAATGACAATCCGAAGCTTGCCGTCTTTCACCGTTCTCTCCTTTCGAACCAAAGCAGGGTTCCAGGGTTCTGGGGTTCTAGAATGCCAAGAAAGTACAAACGTCGTTGGTCTGCTGCTTCTCCCTCGAACCCATGGACCCTCGACCCCTTGAACCCTTGCTTTCGACGCTTCTATGATCTCGAACGATTGTCTCCCGGACTCAGAAACGCGGGAAAGTTCTCATCTCAAGCGGCACTTCAAACTTTCACTTCAATCTCGACTTCTCTCAGGTACGCGGCAGCATCTTCCGGGGAAGTGGGATTTATGTAGAATCCGGTTCCCCATTCAAAGCCGGCAACCTTCGTGAGCTTCGGCATAATCTCCATGTGCCAGTGGTAGTGCTGGAGAAGAGGATCGTTGAGCGGCGCATTGTGAATAATGAAGTTGTACGGAGGAAGGTTAAGAGCTTTCTCCATCCGCATCAGAATCTCTTTCAGCACGGAAGCGAGTTTCTTGAACTCACCCGCTTCAATTTCCTGGAAAGCCGAATCGTGCCTCTTCGGAAGGAGCCAGGTCTCAAAAGGAAATCTCGAAGCAAACGGTGCCACGACAATGAACGAATCGTTCTCGCACACAACACGCCGTCCGCTTTCCATCTCCTGGTCCAGGATGTCACAGAAGACGCATCTTTCCTTCAAGTTGTAGTACTGCCTGCTGCCGTCAAGCTCCTGGATAACGCGCGTCGGCAGAATAGGCGTCGCGATCAGCTGGGTATGCCCGTGTTCGAGAGATGCTCCCGCTGCTTCGCCGTGGTTCTTGAAGATAAGTATGTACCTGAATCTCTTGTCTTTCTTTAGATCAATCGTCCTTGCTCTGTAAGTCGAGAGCACTGTTTCAATGTGCTCTACAGGAAGCTCCCCGAGCGACTGCTCATGATTGGGGGTCTCGATAATCACCTCGTGCGCGCCGATTCCGTTCATCTTGTCGTAAAGCCCCTCGCCCTTCCGGCCAAGCTCCCCTTCTATCTGAAGCGCTGGGAACTTGTTCGGCACAACCCTCACCGTCCAGCCGGGGCTATTGGGTCCATTTCCTCCATCTCTGATTGCAAGAACCTCGGGGGGAGTTTTGGCCTCATTTCCTGAGCAAAACGGGCAGAAAAGCGCCTGCTTCTTTGGCGGGGGTTCAAGAAAATCTGTTGGCTTTTTTCCCCTTTCAGTCGAGATGATTACCCATCTTCCAATCACGGGGTCTTTTCTGAGTTCTGGCATGGCTTTTAGCTTTTTCCCCTTTCGTCAAATTATCGGCAAATCGAAGAAAAACGCAAGGGAATCGTATCCGCTCCAGGGTCTTCGGTCTAGGTCTTCTTCTTTCGGTCCTTGCGGGTTCGGAAAGTTGGAGAGGATGGCACTGAAGGAGAAGAAAGGGCGAGCCCAAATGCCTTTCTCTCTTTCATCGTGAGCTCATGTACGTTTTCGAGCATCTTCGTGTAGGGGCCGCTCATCTTGACATCTCTTCGCGACATCGCGACCTTTGCTGTTTCGAGGAATTTCCCGAGTTCGTAGCTCGAGCTTTCCTCACCGCCTCCCCAGAAAAAGGAAGGGACATATTTCGGAGGCATCGTGCCGCCGCCGAAAATGTTACTGCCAACGCCAATCACCGTCCCGGTGTTTATGAGGGTGCCTATCCCGGTCTTCGCATGGTCGCCTATAAAGCAGCCGACTTTCGAGACACCCGTGTCAATCTGAGCCCCGTCAATCCACACCTTCACAGCTCCATAGTTGTTCTTAAGGTCGCTGTTTGTCGTCATCGCGCCAAGGTTGACCCATTCGCCGACATACGAGTGACCGAGAAATCCTTCATGATACTTGTTTGAATATCCCTGAAAGATTGTCTCCTCGACTTCTCCGCCGACCCTGCAAGATGGGCCGATTGATGTTCCTTCTCTTATCTTCCCGCCTGTGAGCACTGTGCCGTCCAGAGCGCAGGCAGGTCCCTCGACTCTGGTGAATGGCGTGACTACAGCGTCCTCGCCAATCCAGATCGGCCCCTGCCGTGCGTCGAGAACTACCGAGGGGTCAATCCTTGCGCCCTTTCCGATGAAGATCTGCTCCCTGCCAACCTTTCCGAGGAGAATCGCACTCGGGTCCAGAGTATGTTCACCGTTTGTAACAAGGATTTCCTTATCACAATGAAAAATCTCATCCAGGGCGCCTCGAGGCCTTGACGATGGGCTTATGAGGAACTCAAAGTCCTTCGATATCTCGGAAGAATTCTTGACAATGAGGTCCCATAGAAAGTTGACAACAATCCCGGGGAATCGGGTGGCTTTCCTTCCGGAGTATTTTGCGAGAAACTTCTTTCCCGAGAAATAGCCACCATCTTCTTCAATGACGGTCTGAATCTTCTCCCCATCGATTCTTCCAAGGACAATGCTGCCTTCACTCTCGAACACCTCTCCTTTGGAAGCTCTCTCGATGAGGGCCGGAAGAGAATCGTCAGCCAGGATTCTCCCATTCACCAGGATGAGTTCGCTTCCTTTGAGTTTCTGGAATTTGTTGACCGGGTTCGGAGTTGCCGATGAAAGAACTTGAGAAAGATAAGGCCTCGCGTGAAGACAGACTCTCAGGCTTGGCAGCCGCTTTTCGATCTTCTCCCTGAGAGAGATGATTCCGCAGTGGAGCTCGTAGACCGGTCTGGTTAGCGAAAGAGGATAGAACTGTGAGAAACGTTCGTCCTCAAAAATGCAAATGGCAGGCAACATCATTTATTTTTGGGGCTCAACGCCGGGCGCAACAACCCAACTATCCGCATACCCCATATCCCGTGCCCGCGCTTTTAGCTCATCAGCCTCCTGTCTTGACAGACAACCTCCGACTCTCACTTTGTACAATCCCTCTTCAAATACAATGAAGACTGGCTGGGAGAATCTCCCTCTCGCTTCACTTGCGAACGTGACTGCACCGTCGGACGTCGAGGATGCGAACACCTGAACGGAAAAGCCGGTCTGACGGCTCTGTGACCAAGCCGGGGAGCCGGTTCCGGTCTTCACTACTGAAGTATCCTTAACGCCCTGGACAGGTTCGGCCAGAGTGTCAAGCTCTGCTTCTTCGATATCTCCCAGCTCAGCCTTCTCAACTTCCTTGCTGGGCGTGGCCGCAGTGATCTCCTTTGGCTTCGGCACCTGCTTTGCGCAACCCGACAAACATACGGCAAAAACAAGCATTAGAATGAAAAACCAGCTCATCAGTTTCATCTTTTCCACCCCTTCCTGGGAAAACTGGCCGGATCACAAATAGTTCTCATACTCTTTTTTCGCTTTCAAAGCATCGACAATCTTCTTTATATCCTGCTCCCTTTCCTTTCTCGCCACAAGTGTAGCATCTTTGACCCGGACCACAACAAGATCATTAACCCCCAGCGCAGCAATCACGCCGTCTGTGGAGAAGAAGAAGCAGTCTTTCGTATCAACCTGTACGCAATCGCCGTAAGAAACGTTTCCTGAGAGATCTCCGGACTTGAGTCTCATGACTGCGGACCAAGAGCCCATGTCTTCCCACCCGAAATCGCCTCTGAGCGCTATTACTTCTTTTGTCTTCTCAAGAACGCCGTAGTCAATTGAGATATTCTCGGCATTCTCGTAGAACTCCTGAAATGGCCTTCTGTCCTTCTTTCCCAGGTGAGGAAGAAACTCTTTGAGCTGTGCCGAGAGCTTTGGCATGCTCTCCGAGATCTCGTCGAGGATTCTCTTTGTCTTCCATACAAAGATGCTGCAGTTCCAGAGATGCTTTCCGCTCGCGATGAATCTCTTTGCCGTCTCGAGGTCAGGCTTTTCTCTGAATGATGACACCCGGAACATCGTTCCCGAACCCCCGATTTCTTCTCCGAGCTCGATGTAGCCGTACCCGGTTTCCGGGCGAGTGGGAACTGCGCCGAAAAGCACGAGGCTCTCCCTTGCGCGGGCCAGTTCCTCGGCAACAGAAAGCGTGAGGAGAAACCTTCTTTCGTCTGCCACCATGTGATCTGATGCCAGCGTCACGGTGACCGCATCAGGATCTTCCTTGTTCACGTACAAAGAGGCGATACCTATCGCAGGAGCCGTGTTCCGGCTGAGCGGCTCGCCAATGAGATGCGAAGGTTTTATCCACGTGAATCTCTCGGCTATTCTCGAAACGAGATTCTCAGATGTTATTATCCAGATTCTCTCTTTGGGAATGAGGCCAAGAAGCCTCGTAACGGTTCGATCCAGCATGGTGCCGGTCCCGTCGAAGTCAACAAGCTGTTTGGGGTTCCCGACCCTGCTGAGCGGCCAGAATCTCTCTCCTTTTCCGCCGGCAAGGATTATCGCGTGGAGCAAGACCTCTCCTTTCCCATTTCCCAGTCGAGCAACAGATAAGCCATACCACACACGAGAACGGACGCGCAAGAAGAATTTGAGGAGATTCCCCTCACCTTGTTCCTCTTCCCAGGGGGGAGAGGTTGGTGAGGGGCGCGGCAAAATAGGTGCCTGTCACTATTTTTTGAATTGGCGGGAAAATAGGTGACTGTCACTATTTTCTATTTTGCGGAGAGGATTTCCTTGTAGATGGCTTCGGTGCTGTCAACTATCTTTTCCCAACTGTATTTCTCGGTGACGAACTGCTTGGTCCTCTTCTCGTAGCTCCTGACAAGCTCTTCATTTCCAAGCAGGAGCTCCAGTTTTTGGCTCAGGTCGTCCGGGTCTCCGGACTTGAATGGGACGGCGTTGTCTCCCACGACTTCGAGATTCTCCGGGATGTCGCTCGTAACGATGCACCTTCCATAGCTCATCGCTTCGAGGAGAGATATTGACAGCCCCTCCAGAGTCGAGGGCTGGGCGACAATGTAGGCATTGCTCCATAACTCTTCAAGCTCATCTCCGTAAACATAGTCAAGAAATCTTATCTTCTCGCTTTCGCTCTTCTTGAGCTCACGCGCGTAGCTATCGCTGAAACTTGACCCGCCGGCAAACACGAGCTTCTTAGATGTCGCAACCTTGTTGAATGCTTCTATCAGATAGTGGCAGCCCTTCTCGGGAACCAGCCGTCCGACAAACAGAATGAAATCACCCGGCTCGAGTTTGTACTTTCTCCTTATCTTACTGGCCTCTCTGAAAACAGGGAGATTCGTTCCATTCGGAATGATATCGGGCTTTGTCGAGAACTTTGACCCGAAATAATCCCGAAGAGTCTTTGAAACCACAATCGTCCGGTTGGGGAATCTTATGGCCGGATATTCGCATCTCTTGAGTATCCATGAAGCGAATTGGCCCCATTTTTGCCTTTGCCAGTCAAGGCCGTGAATCGTCACGACGGATTTTTTCCCGAAGATCCTGGGCAGCAACGAGAACACCGATGGACCGAGAGCATGGAAATGAACAATGTCGAAGTTCCTGAAAATCATGTCTATGCTCGCAAACATGCAGTGCGACGCAGTGTCAAGATGCTTGGTGTTGACCGATGGCAGACGGATGAGATGAATCCCCTGATACCTGCCTCTCACCTTTGTGTAGTGAGCCCTGCTGTAGACGTAAACTTCGTGTCCCCTCTGGGTGAGCCTCTTCCCGACCTCCTCCACGTGCCGTTCAATCCCGCCGTAGGTCGCAGGTATCCCCTTCTGTCCTATCATCGCTATCCGCATTGGAATCTTCGAATCCTTCATGCTCCCTTTCCCGAGTCCAGTCTTAAGCCGCCTTTTTCAAGGCGATGGCATTCCCGTAGATGTCCAGAAGCCGCGAGTAGTGTGCTTCCGGGCCAAGCTCTTTTTCGGTCTTTTCCCTTGCCTTCCTGCCCATCTTCTGTCTGAGCTCAGACCTTTCCTGGAGAAGCGCTATCTTTTCAGCCAGTTCTTCCGAGTTCCCGGGTTCGAACAGGAATCCGGTCTCTCCGTCAACCACAAGCTCAGGTATGCCGCCAATTCTCGAACCGATCACCGGCTTTCCCAAGGCTAATGATTCGAGAACAGAGTACGGCAGATTCTCGTACCACTCTGAGGGAACAACGACAAAGGACGCCTTCCTCCAGATGTCTCGCAGCCTCTCACCGGAGAGGTGCCCAACCAGTTCCACACCGGGGATATCCTTGCTGATCTCAAGTACTTCATCACGGAGTTCTCCTCCGCCCACAATCTTCAGATTGCATTTTCCGAGTCTGCGCGCCGCATCAAGAAGCGTCATTATTCCCTTTTCTCTCGAAAGCCTGCCCACGTAAGCGAAGTAACCCTCATCCCTGTAGAGAGGCTCATACTCTTCTGTCCGCAGGAAATACGGGAGATGAACCACTCTCTTTTCATCAACTCCCATCTCGATGATTTTGTTCATGAGAAATCTTGACGGCGAAACGAAAAAGGAAACCGACTTGAAAGTGCCGAGAATGCTGTGGAGATACATTTCAATGCAGTTTGTAAGACTCCTCAAGACGGAGCCGCGGTTGCACCTTCTAAGGACGACATTGTAGAACCTGCCGTTTTTGCATTTCTCGCACACCACTCCATTCACGAAAAGAAGATATGCCGGACAGACGATCTTGTAATCGTGGAGAGTCCAGACAACAGGAAGCCCCCTGTTCCCTACCTCCCTGATGATGGAAGGAGAAAGCTGGTGACTGATATTGTGAAGGTGAACAAGATCAACAGGATTTCTGTCTATCATCTGAGACAGCTTCCGTCTTGCTTCCTTTGAATACACCACATTCATCGCCTTCCGAATCTCCTTCAGTGTCCCTTCCTTCAGGTTGTAGTCCGCTCCCGAAACGAAGCAGTTCTCGAACCTGCTTTCGATGTTCCTCGAATCATTCATTGAAAACGGGATGACTTCATTCGTTTTTTCTTCAAGGAGCCGGGCCAAATCAAAGAAATATGTCTCGGACCCTCCTTTGCGATAGTAAAATTTGTTTACGTTAAGAATCCTCATTTGAGATGTGCCGGAATCGCTATCCTCCAGTGTGTACGTGATTCTCTTCCGGAGCTTGTGATTCTCTCCAGGCCTCGTAGCCGTTCCTGCCGAAGAACTTTGTCCTCAAGGCCCACAGGAGCGGCTTGAATGGATTCAGTCTCATAACCGGCGCCACGGTGCAGCTCATCCAGCACTGCACGGGGCAGCTGTCCACTTTTTCGAATATTGCCTTCGAATGGGAAGCTATGGTCTCGTAGCTATCTTCAAGAATATTCCCCATCCTGTCCGGCAGTATGTTGCACGGATAAACATCGCCGCCCGGGGTCAGATAGATCGCGATTCTGCCCCCGTAGCACCTGATTCTCCTCGGAAGGCCTTTCGCATAATCGATTAGCCCATCGGTGTAGTAGGCCCTGAACCACGCCTTCACGTTCATTGATGAGAGCTCGTTGTTTCTTATTTCAAGAAGCTCCCGCTCCGCGACCTCCGGATCGGGAGAAGATCCCCTTTTATCGCCGAAATAAAGCGGCCCGCTGTGCGCGACCACAGAAGAGAATTCGAGATTTTCCCTTTCGGCATATTTTTTCACGGCAAGAGCTCCGCCGGGATTGTGACGGCTGATCGTCGCCGAGACGCCCAGGTCTTCAACTCCAATCCCCCGGAGAACATCGATAGTTTGCATGGCCTTCTCGAATGAGCCGGGAATCCCGCGCACCCTGTCGTCTTCAGAGCCGACGGCATCCAACGACACCCGGACGCCGACCCACGTCATCTTCTTCATCATGCGCTCCACCCTGTCGGGAAGAAGCCCGTTGGTCGAGATTATGATATGTGATTCAGGACATCTTCTCTTTATGACCGACACAACATCAAACAGGTCTTCCCTCATGAACGGCTCGCCGCCGCTTATGTTGATATAGCGCAGCGAAGCCGGAAGTCTCTCGTACGAACCCGGGTCCAGCTCCTGCCCTCTTTCCATCTGCCAGATGTCGCACGTCAGACATCTTGAATTACATCCATACGTGACAGCAATAACAATTGAGACCGGCTTCATTTTCACCCACTCAGGATTTCTTCAAAAAGGCATTCAGTTTCATCGACCACTCTCGCGAAATCGAATTCCTTCGCAGCCCTCTCCTTCCCCATTCTCCCCATTTCCTTCCTCTTTGCAGAATCTGCCAGAAGTGATTTCAAGGCTAAAGCCAGCGAATGACTGTCTCCCGGCGGAACAAGCAGGCCGGTTGCTCCATCCTCCACGATCTCTCTCAGGCTTCCCACATCGGTAGCCACCACTGCCCTTCCGCATGCCATTGCCTCCATGACCGAAAGCGGAGCAGTCTCAACGACCGGCAGCGAAGGCAGAACAAAAACATCCATGAGCCGGAGGAGCTCCGGGACATTCTCTCTCCTTCCGGCAAATATCACATTTGATGCAATTCCGAGCCGCTGAGCTTCTGATTTCAGCTCTTCACTCATCGTTCCGCTCCCAACGAGGAGGAAGATGCAATCTCCGAAAGTTGAAAGCAGCTCTTTTGCCGCAGAGAAAAGGATGAAATGGCCTTTCTCGGGCCTCAGGCCTGCCACGCAACCTACAATCGGCACCCCTTTCGGGATATTCAATTCAGTCCTCATTGAATCCGAGCTGTCCCCGTTTCGAAAGGCGGAGAGGTCGATTCCATTTCTTACCACCTTCATTCTCGTGAGTGGTATCCCTTCTTCGCTGGAAAGGTATTCGCGCTGCGAATCCGATACTGCGATTACCTTTTCAACGAAGGGAAGAAGGAGAGGAATCGGGAACTGCAGACTCTTCCTGCCGCCCCAGAGCCTGGTGGAGTGAACGGCAACCAGACGTCCCTTGACTCCAAGAAGAATCGAAGCAAGAGTTCCTGCCACGACCGCGTTCCTGTGATCGAGAACGTAGAGAATCGCGGGATCGAGTTTTCTGAGGATGCCGCACAACCGCAGGAAGCCGCTCACGCTTGCTCTCTCTGCCATCACTCCTTCGATGAGCTCAACTCCGCTTTGCATCACCATCGAACCCAGCTCTCCGGCCTCCTTGAGACAGACGACACGAACCTGAAATCCTTTTGTCTTCAGCCCCTCTGCGATACCGACAAACATTTTCTCCGCTCCGCCTGTCGGCAGAGTCGAGGCAAGGAAGACCACGGACGGCTTAGCTTTTCCGTCTAAGACTTGCATAGCCCTTGAGAAGCTCCTTCTTGTTAAGCTCCCAGGAGAGCTCCTGAACAAAACGTTTCCTATTCTCCTCGCCCATCCTTTTTCTCAGCTTCTCGTCATCGATGAGGGCGAGTATTTTCTTTGCGAAGTCCTTGACGTCATTCGGGACTGCATAAAGCGCTCCGCCGCGGACTGAGAAACTTGTCTCTTTGAGATCAAAGGCAACCACCGGCTTGGACATCGCCATGTATTCAAGGACCTTGTTCATGGTCGAAACATCGTTAAGCTCGTTCTTCGGGTCCGGGCTTACGCAGACATCCGACGTCGAAAGGTATCGCTCCACATCCCTATCCGGAATCCTGCCGGTAAACTCAACGTACTCATCAAGCTCGAGCTCCGAAGACATTCTCTTCAGCGAAGCAAAGGAATCCCCGGAGCCGATAATCGCGAAATGAATGTCTCTTCGCTTCGCGGTCTTGACGATGTGGTCGATTGATTGAAGAAGATGGTCCACGCCGTCCTGGGGAGCCATCACCCCAAGATAGGAGACAAGATATTTCCTGCCTTTTCTCAGACTCTCAACCGGCTCCACGGAATGAAATCTATTCAAGTCGGGGGCGCTTCTCACAACAAAGAGCCTGTCTTCAGGCACGCCGCCCCTCTTCATGGCGATTTCTTTGTAGGAAAGGTTTGTGGCAAGGACAATGTCGGCAGTCTTGTAGGTCCACTTCTCCAGAAGAAGGAGAATCTTGTATAGCGTTCTCTTCCGTGCCTTGAATCTCGCGAGAAATACTTCCGGGCAAAGATCGTGCTGGTCAAACACGAACTTCTTGCCAAGCAGTTTATAGATCGCGCCCAGAACAAAGAAGGTGTCCGGCGGATTGCACGCATGAATGATTTTGAACCTATCCCGGACGAGCACCTTGATTGACAGGAAGAAGGTCGCGAGCCAGCAGTACACAAATTCCCAGATATAGCTTGCTCTTCCCTTCGTGGGAGGCGGTGTAGGGTAACGGTAGATCCTTATTCCCTCAAGCTCTTCGTAGGAAGCCCTGGCGCCGGACCCTTTAGGGCAGATAACCGAAACGGAGTACCCGTTTTCTCTCAGCGTATTCGCTTCGAGCCAGACCCGTCTGTCGAAAGGAACCGGGAGATTTTCAACGAGTATTAAGACGCCGTCACGTGAGGCCAAAATACTTCCCTCTTGTCACCTGGTCTTCTCTGAGCATTCGCACAAGGTCTATGAGTATTTGGTTCTTGTCGATGAGCTCGACCACTTTCTTGAAATCCGGGTTCTCATTGGCTAGCACGATCACGTCGGACCTCTTCACAACCTCTTCCATCGTGCTGCACATGATTGATGGGAGATAGGGAACTTCCTTCTCAAGGAATTTCCTGTTCGCACCCAGAAGTTTCTTCAAATCGATGTTCTTGTCGTGAACCAGGACCCGGTAGCCTTTGCCGACCAGGACTTCCAGCACCTTTACTATAGGACTCTCCCTCATGTCGTCGGTCTCCGCCTTGAATGAAAGGCCCAGAATGCCGACTTTTTTCTTCTTCGTTTTCTCAATCAGGGACATGGCAAGCTGTATCTGCATTTCGTTGCTCTCTATGATTGATTCCAAAAGCGGCGATTTGAGCCGGTGTTCCTTGGATCTGTGGACAATTGCCCTCAGGTCCTTCGGAAGGCACGAGCCGCCGTAGGCAAACCCCGGCTTGAGGTACCAAGAGGAAATGTTGAGTTTTTTGTCCATGCAGAAAATCCTCATAACCTCGTGGCTGTCTAGTCCTTCCTTAACACAGATGTTTCCGATCTCGTTCGCGAAACAGATTTTCAAAGCATGGTAAGCATTGTTGACGTACTTGAGCATCTCAGCCGCCTCAATGGAAATGCTCACAATCGGCGCATCCAGCGGCTTGTAGAGCTGCTCGACCACCTTGAGACTCTTCCCGTCCTCATTTCCCACCACGGTGACTTCCGGTTTCAGAAAGTCGCTTATCGCGGCCCCCTCTCTCAAGAATTCAGGGTTGAATACAAATCCAAAACCTTTCCCGTGTTTCTTCCTCGAGCTCTGTTCGAGAATGGAGATTACTTCTCTCGAGGTTCCCGGGAGCATTGTGCTTCTCAGGATGACGACATGAAAGGAATTCTTGTGGGCAATGGCGCTCCCTATCGAACGGACCACCCTCCTGACCGCAGAAAGGTTGATCAGCCCGTTCTCACTTGTGGGTGTTCCAACGCAGACAAGAGAAACATTCGACCTCCTCGCCGCGTCCTTCCAGTCAAGTGTCGCGCTGAGCCTCCGCGTCTGCACCATTTTCCTGATCATTTCCTCAAGCCCGGTCTCAAGTATTGGGCTTCTCATGCTGTTTATGCAGTCAACCTTGTAGGGATTGACATCCACTCCAATCACCTGATGCCCTATCTTTGCCAAGCATGCGGAAGTCACACAGCCAACATAGCCGAGTCCAAATACCGAGACCTTCATCTTCGAGCCTCCATTTCGACTTCGCCTCCCCGCGCAGTTTCACTTTGTCCGGCTGTGAAGTCACATGACCTGCCATTAAGAAGAAGCCTGACACGGGTCGGGGAGGAAGCCCCAAGAAGAGGGGTTTCCTTTGAAAGATCACATGAAAGGGCCTCAACGGGCGGAGATACTTCAACTATCTTCTTGCCGTCCCTTTCGACATAAGCGAGCTCCGTGCCGAAAATCGTATCCACTTTTCCCCGGACTTCCTTCAGGAAAACAAACTTCCCTCGTGCCCTGAAGGAGTCAAATGCGACCTCTTCATCTGAGTAGTTCACATAATAGTATTCAACTGCTTCTTCCTTCCCCAGGGCAAGCCCGTGAATTTGCCTCTTGGATGACGAATTTGCCCCGGAAAGGTGCCTCATCCTAATTTTTCGGCTTAATCCCAGCTTTCCCAACGGAAATATCAAACTCGTAACCGAGAAGGGAAGCTCGCCCCGGGCACCGATTTCCAGGGTTGGACAGGGAATTCGCAGCCCAAGATGGGGAGAAAACCAGCCTTGAGGGGGATTAAGCTTCCCCTCAATCCACTCCTGAGAGAGAGACGTCGTTGAGAAAAACGCGAACAGTATCTGATTCCCTCCCGGGGTCGCCACTGTTACCCCTTCTTCCCCGCTCGAAATGAGGTTTGAGCCGGGAGGAAGGTGCCATCTTATCACTGCGCTTCTTGTCCCCTTGCCGCAGACGGTATCGCAGACAACCAGGCCTTCAGGTTTGACGAAGGCGACTCCTCTGACGTGCGTCGCCGAGAACTTCGATTCGTAGCCATCGTGCTCGGCTTCCGCAAAGTCGGCGACTCTGTCTGAAAACCACATTCTCAAGCGTCCTCGTGCCCTTTTTCCCCAGAGAAACGGCCCGAGACTCTCGGATTGGGATTCCTTGTCGATGGAAAGCGCGTTGTGAGCGAATGTTCCCCTGAAGTATTCCCTGAAATCAGGCTCAGTGTGGTAGGAATAAGTTCCGGGGTCAACCAGTAACTCCTCGCCGGATGCCGAGACACAGAGACTGAGGCAGTCGGCGTGTCCATGCGCGGCTAGCGAAAGATAGCCGAGCTCGCCGAAATCGAAAACAATGAGTTTCTCGCCGGTACCCTCGCCGCACCTCATCACTGAATAACCGCCTTTCTCAAATACCTTTGATGAAAGCTCAATCTCCTGGCCGGCCGCGGAGCTCTCGTCGTCCATTGCTTCAAGTCCGAGAAGCCACAACGCTTCTTCGTGAATCCTCCCTGCCGAAAGGCTAAACTCTTTTCTTCCAAAGTAGATTCCACCAACGGAAAGGAGCGCCCTGGCTCTTTTGTCATCATTCTCCGAAAGTGTGAAGGCCTTTCCCTCGTCAGAATCACCGATCCTCGGAACGTTTCCCTCTCTGTCAGTGATGTACATTATGAACTCCAGGGAACGCTCTATCCGGTTTTTTGCCTTCTCGGGCACTCGCAGCCCGTTTCTTTCACTGAGAATGAAGGCAAGCATGTACAGCTCGACAACAAAAAGGAGATAGTCAGTCGCCTGCTCCTTCCCGATTCCGTCCTCATAGATCTGCGCTACTGCTTCATCCCACAACATACTGGAGGCCTTTTCCACCCACCTCCGGGATTTCAGGCACTGCGGAAATGCCAGACCGGCAAAGAGAAGACCGGTGCATTCACCTATCAGGTGATTGTTTGCCGATGAATAAAGGGAGAGGTTTTTCTCAATGTGATCTGCATGAAGATAAGCAGAGAGCAGGAACTTTTCGTAGAACTTCTTGTTTGCTCTGATGGAATCCCCAAGGAAATTGAAAATCCATGCCCATGAAATCAGTCTCAAAGCAAGTTCGAGCGGACTTGTCCAGTTTATTCCCTTCAGAAACGGGTTCGTCTCAGTCCAGTCGTCAAGCTGGGAGACTATTTCCCTGAGATACCTCTCGTCGGATGTGTAGAAGTATCCCTTGGAGAGGGGAACAAGATGTTGATGCCTGTTCAGTTCCCAGGTGACCTTGTGGTCTCCGAATTTTTCTGAGTCCCTGTAATTAATCCGTGTCCAAAAGCGGAGCGGACAGACGTTTCCGGTCGAATAGTCTCTTGACCATTCAATCCTGTCGCCCAGATAGTATTCCCTACCGAAGAATGAAACCCTGTGCGACAGCGCCTCCTCCGCTTTCCTGTTGGTACTCGAAAGCCATTCCGGCTTTTCCCTGGCAACGTACTCTTTGATGCGGACAGGATTTTGCGACAAAAAGAAGAATTTCTTGGCACACTCGGCCCGTGATTTCTCATCGGTGGCAGCCCGGAAATCTTCAATCGATGGTGCGGCCAGGAGGCACTTTAATCTCTCCACCTCATCTCGTCCCTGCCTGCCCGCCCTCAGGAGAATCTCTTCCCAGGACATTGCCGCGAGTCTTCGCGAAAACCAACGGAATTTCTTGTTCAAGACAGTAGCTCCCTGAATGATCCCCAAAGCGGCCCTTACAGAGTGAGGAAAAAGTCCCTAACCTCTAAAACTATCAAATCATGGCGCAGCAGCGCAATCGAATTCTGTGAAGGTTCCCCTCACCTTTATCCTCTCCCCAAGTGGGAGAGGAGAGAAGGTGGGATAGTATGTCCCTCTACCCTTCGGGGAGAGGGTAGGGTGCGGGGTCACACCTGAGATGGGGGAAGGTTCGATACGATGATGGCGAACTTGCCCCTGGGACCTCGAGGGATACTCTCGACAAGCTCGACTGATACTTGCAGCTCCGGGCTGATCCAGTTGCGCGCCCGTTCAACAAGCGTCCTGGTGTCCTCGTCATTGAATTCCGGTGCGCCGACGACGCGGATGACGAGCCGGTCAATGGCTGTCTGAATGAACTGGGCTTCCCGGATATGGTGAAGACCTGTCAGGGTGCGCTCAACGCGGCCGATGTATCGACCATCCGGCGTGAGAATGTAGGCATCCAAACGGCCTTCAGGCCGGCCGCAGACAGGGAAAGTCCTGCCGCACGGGCAGCGTTCGCCTGTGATTCCTGCCTCAATCCTGTCCCCTGAACGGTAGCGAAGGAGCGGCATGACACGATTCATCAAAGCAGTTCCCACAACTTCGAGGTCACCCCGCTCATCCGGGAGGAACTCCGTCACCGCATAATCCCACAGCACGTGATAGGCACCGCGTTCGCAGCGTGCCAATAGAACGGTTCTTTCACTATTGCCGTAGTAATCTATGACCGGGCATGAGAAGGCACGCTCCATCCTGTTGCGCTGCTCATCGAGAAGACTCTCAGAGCTCGTGATCGCCGCCTTCAATTGCAGGGTCTCTCCGTGCTCGACCATCCAGCTTGCCAGTGTGGCCAGACCGGATGGGACGGACTCGATGGTCGCGGGTGCGAACTGTCGCAGAGCTTCCAGGTATCCGGGCAGGTACCTGGGCGAGAGATGGTAGAGCGAAAGAAGCATCACTTTGGAAGAGGCACGTGTCCAGAAGGGTGGTTCGTTCTGCGTCGCTGGAACCACCATGTCTCCTCGCATCACAGCGCGCCGGTCATTCAGCTCCACCCCTGCCCAGCGGAATATCCGCCAGAGAGAAGCATTCTCAAAACGGATGGCCTCCACGTCACGCCAGCAGGTCATCGGAGTTCCGGTCGTGCCGCTCGTATGACCTTTGAGAGCCAATAGACCCGCCAGTCCACGAGCGTGGAACTCATTGTTTCGACTTCGCACGATCCCTTTATCAAGGAGCGGAAGCCTATTCAACGCCTCAAGAGCAGATCCGCGTCCCACCCGCCAGGCGTCGAGCTGCTCCGCGTAGTACGGCACGCGCCGGCACCACTTGAAGACCTGCGCCAGCTTGGCTTCCTGATACTTCCGCGCGGCATCCCCAGACCATCTTTCGTGGGATTCAAGCTCCGCAAGAATACGCCTGAAGCGTCCCCCCTCGCGAACGCGGTCAATCAGAAAGGTGCGAGCGTACAAAGGAAGAAAAGACATTAGATAATCTCCAGGGTAGAAACCAGATGATTTCGCATAATCTCTCTGGACAGGCGCTCAAGTCAACGGGTTTCGAAGATTCCCGCGATGGAATGGTGTGCCGGAAAGCACAGAGCATTCGCGCGGCTGGACGGCCATCACACGAGCCAGCCCCTCATCTTCCGCGGCCAGGCATACACTTCTGCCGGCATCGCACCGGGCTCCACACTATCAGAATCTTCTGGACTATTTTCGGACTTTTTCATAATCTCATTAGGAAGATCCGAGATTGTCATTGTTGTCTAGTGCCCGCCGGGGGCTGGGTGAGCCTGATTCCCTGCTCTGGTTGTGGTGGGATTGAATCCATTTCCTGACCGGGTCGCAGGAGGATCTTTCTTGAATGAAGAAAGGCTCCCTTTAGTTCCTTTCCTGCTTTGTCTCCTTTTGGTTTCCGGCTGCGCATCTACCGTGGTGAATTTTGCCGCTACCGAGAAGCCAGCATATGAGCTTGCCCAGATTTCAACTATCGCTGTTCTTGATTTCTCTGATTTCGCCCGCTCGCCCGGGTCAGGGAAGGCAGTCGCGTCTGAAATAACCACACGGCTTAAGAAAAGCGGAAAATTCCACTTGGTCGAAAGAGGAGACCTTGAGACGGTCCTGCGAGAACAGGCGTTGGGACTCTCCGGCGTAATCGACGAGCAGAGCGCAGCAAAAGTAGGGGGCATTCTCGGAGCACAGGCAGTCATAGTCGGAGAGGTAATTTCGTACGAGACCCGCGAAGTGCGCGAAAAAGAGACAGAGACACGAAGTTTCAAGACCGGCAAATGGCACTACGAAAAGAAAAAGAGGTTTCCATGGTCCAAGGAGGAGGAACAAGTAAAGGTCTATGAAGAGGAAGAAAGACCTGTCGATGTGTTCTATCGCCACAAGACGGCATCCGTTGCGGCGAACCTCCGCGTCGTCGATACAGTCACAGGAGAGGTGCTGGTGTCGGAATCCAGGAGCTCGGGCTTCGACGAGAGAATGCCCGAAGATCAATCAAGCGGCGGATTCGGATGGCTGGGTCTCTTTCGCGTGTTTGGAGGATCGGGACGGGAGAAGATTCCACCCGATGGGGAAATTCTTTTTCGGCTCACGAGTGGCGTTGCTTCAGAGCTCGCCGGGACAATCTCGCCTCATCCGGTCTTGAGAACCTTCCATCTGATGAAAGGCGCCTCCAAGGAGTCAAAACGCGGAGTCGAATTCGCCAAGGCAGGCCTCTGGGACAAGGCTCTCCTCGAATGGGAGCGAGCTGCCGCTGCTGAACCTGATGACCCGGCTCCTCACTACAACATGGGCGTTGCATACGAGAAGCTCGAACGCATGCCGGATGCAAGAGCCTCCTATGAAAAGGCGCTTTCCCTTGAGCCGCAGAATACGTCAATCCAGAGAGCGCTTGCGGCCATCCCCCAGACCGCGGAGACCAAAGAATGCCAGCCGGAAGCGGCGAAGCTCTTCACCGTGGTCAAACTGACTGATGATGGAACGATGTATCTCGACTTTGGCGAAAGAGATGGTGCAGTTGTCGGCCTCACAATACAGCTGATAGGAGTAGAAGACGTGAAGCATCCGGTGACCGGTGAGGTTCTCGGGACCGAGGAAACCGACATAGCTCTGGCAACAATCGTCAAAGTCTTCGAGAAGATGTCCGTTCTGCGCCTGGAAAACATGAGCCGCTCGCCGTCTCCCGGAGAGAAGCTGAAGGTAACAAGGGTGGTTGAAAAAGGAGCGGAACCCAAAGC
The DNA here is from genome assembly GCA_030017955.1 of Candidatus Eisenbacteria bacterium. NCBI lineage: Bacteria > Candidatus Eiseniibacteriota > Candidatus Eiseniibacteriota bacterium. The sequence continues at coordinate 7,859 of JASEGR010000040.1, read as the reverse complement.
TGAATGAAGTCACGCAGTGAGGCCGTCGCGAGTGTGAGTGCGCCGTTCCGGTACGAGCTATGCGTGCGTGCCCGGAGATGATTCTGTCCCGGCATCGGGCCGTCGGCGTCGGATGAGCCAATCGCGGAGACGCACGATGCCGTATCCGGCGTAGGGCATGAAAAGCACCTCGGTGGCAAAGCGCAGGCGCGGATGTCCGCACACGGCGGCGGTGGTCATCAGGATCTGAAGGACTACCGCGATAAACATCCAGCGCGCCGGTCCCAGGCGCCAGGCAGCCACGAATCCTATGAGGGCCAGTGGCAGCCATATCCCGTAACTCAATCCCAGGATAAGACCGTAGCGTCGAAGTACGTCCCCACCTTGCATGGGCCAGGGGCTGGCAAAGGCCAGGAGCTTGCGGCCGATGTTTGCGATGTAACGCCCCGGTTCACGGGCGCGCCAAGTAAGAGTCATATACTTGAAAGCGCTCTCCGCCTGAGCTTCGGTCATTTGGGTGCGAATTGCCTGCCATTGCCTGAGAGCGAACAGCTGCTCGCGCATCGCCGGCCTCAAACCCGCCTCGCTCCCCGGCGTGTCGTAATGCGCTATGATACGTTCAGCTGTCACAGGGCCCCCGCGCGACCACGGATTGTCTCCTCCCCAGAGCGTCCGCCACGTGAACGTGGTAGGAAATGCCTGCAAGCCGCCAATCCTCTCACACCGCACGAGCCACGGAAGTTGCAGCGCGTAAGCGATTCCGACAAGGAGCACGGCGGCGGCCACCCAGCGTCGTCCCCAGCCAACCAGAGGCAGCAGACTGAGCGCCATCAGGGGCACGAGCATGAGCACGTCGGAGCGCACCAGGGCAGCTATGCCCAACATCACTCCGGACATTATCAGCCACAGCCATCCTCTCCGGCGCCACCTGAGGAGCGCATATATCGCGGCAGCCAGCAAGGCCGCATGCAGAATCATCGGAAAATACCGTCCGGTGAAATAAACTGCCGAAGGATGAAACGAAGCGATAGTCCCTGCCAGGACCGCAGCCGGAAGCCCCAGCCCCAGCTCCAGAGCAAACGCGGAGACCAGTACCACCGTAGATGATCCGATCAGGGCCTGGACGACGCGCGGACCAGACGGCGCCGGACCGAAGATTGCGTAGCATCCACCGATGAAATAGGGATAGCCGGGCGACACAATCGTGCTCGGCTTATCCCACAATGTCATCCCATGTCCGGATGCAATCGAGCGTGCCAGGCCGTCGTATGTGCCGTCGTCGTAACGAAGCGGCACAGGGCTGTTAAATCCGACCATCACGCCAAGGTAGATGAGTCGCACTGCGAGCGCCAGCATGAATATTGCCAGCAGCCAGAATCGCGGAGAACGGCGGAATTCCGGTTTCATCGATTCATCTCCGGCCCGATGAGAAGTGACGGCCGCGAGATATGCAATCCCCGGCCGCGCGAGTACTTTCCGGCAACACTGTGATAGGAACGGTGCGCATTGCTTTGCGCCTCATACACTCCTCTGTCTATATATAAGGGGAGAATGGGTGTCAAGTGGGGAGAGAGCGCGGGCCGGCGTTTTCTTCATGAGAAAGGCTATGCGCCACCCAGAATCCTCTTGACCAACCTGGGAGTTTTCCATATTCTGGCCTTCGGCAAGATCGAAGTCTGGACTGGGAATAGAGCTCTGTGCAGCCGGCAAGAGGCAATTGCCAAAGCGGATTCTTCGCGCAGCGTTCAGGCAGAGATCGGAAAGAACCGGGCTCAGGTGAAACCCAGAAAACTTTCCCAATTTCCATATTTCGTTTTTCTTCTGGCCCTTTTCCTGCGGGTTTTCTACGCGGCTTCCATCGGCGAGAGAATCTACTGGGATGATGACAACTATCTTCTCTGGGCTTCAAGAATTGTCGAAACCGGTGGAAGAGATGTAAACACGCTTGTCCCGCCGGGGCAAACTCTTTTCCTGGCGGGTGTGGAGCTTCTCCCCGGAAGTACCGTTGTAAATGCACGACTGCTTCAATCCCTTCTGGGGGCGCTCACCGTGCTTTTCCTCTACTTCATAGGAAAAATCCTTCTGGGAGTAACTGCCGCACGATTATCCTCGTTTGTGGCAGCGCTCTATCCTTTTCTGGTCTACATTTCCTCAGCTCTCATCCCCCAATGCATATTTGCATTCCTCCTGGCCTCAGCCTTCGTATTGCTTGTCCTGTCGGGTGAAAAGCGAAGACCTTCCCTATTGATTCCATCGGGGATTTCTTTCGGGCTCTCTGCCCTCTTTGTTCCGCTGATACTTCCCGTGATGCCTGCATTTGCTCTCTGGCTCATGATTTCGGACAGAATCCGGATCAGGAAACGGCTGGTCAACGTTCTCATACTTACGGTCTTCACAACACTTCCTGTCTTTCTTTGGGGAATGAGGAACTACGTGGTTGAGGGGAAGTTCATTCCAATTGCGAGGATGGGGGCAAGGGCGTTCTTTGCCGCGAACAATCCTCTTGCGACTGCCGAGAAAACAAGCATGGAAGAGCGGAGTAAGATGTTCACGCCCGACATGATGCAGGAGATAGCCAGAAGCCGTGAGGGTTCTGCTGTCGCGGACTCTGTTTACATGGAGAGAACAAAGCGGTTCGTACGGGAGAATCCACAGAAGTTCATTTCTCTCTGTGCAAAGCGATTTGTTTACTTTTTCGACCTGTACCCGAGCACGTTTTCGAAGAATCCGCACACCGGGAAGCTCTACAAGGCTGTGAGCGTCGTGAGCTTCACTCCTGTGCTTGTCTTCTCGTTGCTTGGAACTCTCCTCCTCGGAAGACGCTGGAGGAAAATGTTTATCGTTGTTCTCGTGCCGCTCCTCTTCGCCTTGTTCCATTCGTTCTTCACAACATCGGTGCGATACAGGATACCGGTTGAGCCCTACATGATCCTCCTGGCCTCTTGCGGGTTTCTGAGCCTCCTGGCATACTTCGGATTCAGATCGAGAGATTTCTCATGAGCCGCCGTCTGGTCCGCAATGCGAGGTGCATCCGCAAGTGAAAAGGTCCGGCATATCCGGTCGGCGTAATACCCGTTCAAAGGACACTCTTGCCTCGATGGGCGGGAACCCTGCGAGGAAAACCTTCCTGCCCTTTGCGCGTCCCTGCTTCGACGACAAGGAAAGGGCGGAGGTCCTGGATGCGCTCGGCTCGGACTGGATCACGACCGGCCCAAAGACATTGAAATTTGAGAAAGAGCTCGCGGCCTACGTGGGCTCCAGGTATGCCGTGGCACTCAACTCATGCACTGCCGCGCTTCATCTCGCCCTTGCTTCCTACGGAATCGGAGAGGGAGATGAGGTCATCACTTCTCCGTTTACCTTCTGTTCCACCGTGGCCGTTATCCTCCACATGAGGGCAAAGCCGGTCCTTGCGGATGTTGACGAAAGGACCTTTAACATTGACCCGGAAGAGGTGAAGAAAAAGCTCACCCGGAGGACAAAGGCCATAATACCCGTTCATTTCGCGGGTCAGCCGTGCGAGATGGACTCGCTCTTGCGGATAGCCCAACAGAAAGGCGTGAAGATCATCGAGGATGCCGCGCACGCAATTGGCGCAGAGTACAAAGGCAGGAAAATCGGCTCTATTGGCGACGCAACCGCATTCAGCTTCTATGCCACGAAAAACCTGACCACAGGTGAAGGCGGGATGCTTGTGACGGATGATGAGGAGCTTTCCGAAAAGGTGAGGATCCTGAGCCTGCACGGAATGAGCAGGGACGCCTGGAAGAGGTACTTTGCTCAAGGGTCATGGTATTACGAGATAACTCAGCTTGGCTACAAGTGCAATATGTCGGACATTATGGCTGCAATCGGCATTCATCAGCTCAGAAAGCTCGATTCATTCGTCGCGAAGAGAGAGAAATACGCAAGTTATCTTGATAGAGCCATCGCTCGAATCGGTCACGTCACAGTGCCATATGTTTCTGCAGATCTCAGGCACGCAAGGCACATCTATCCCCTTCTTCTTAACCTGGATGAGCTTTCAGTGGACAGGACGAAATTCATTGAAGAGCTGCGTTCGGAGAATATCGGTACGACGGTGCACTTCATCCCGATCCACTATCATCCTTACTTCAGAGATGCGCTGGGATACAAGAAGGGCGACTTCCCGAAGACAGAAGCTCTCTACGAAAGAGAGATTAGTCTCCCCCTCTATCCCTCAATGACCAAGAAGGATCTCGACGACGTCGTGTCTGCAATAGGGAAGATAGTCGGCGCGTACGGGAAGAAATGAAGTCTCGGGAAGCGGGAAAATTACTTGACTGCTCTCGCCAGAAGGATGACTCCCCACTGAAAATCGGGCCACAGTCTGAAGAGATTCAGAAGAGAGTCTCCGATCACTGACATTCCGAAGAGAAAAGGGGAATCATCCAGCCACTGTTTCTGACTTATCCAATTGGTTCCTCTCGCTGTTTCTATTTTGAAGCCGGTCCTCCTGAGCACTCCCTTGAGTTCCCCCCATCCCATCTCTGAAGGATGCATGTGGGTCCACTCTTCCAGTTCTGCCTCTGCCTTTGGCCTTCTCTGCTTGAGTTTCGCCTGTATCGGCCCGGGCAAGAGAGCGCCAAGCCTCTCGAAAATGTAGCTCTTGTTTGGAGTACCTATTATCGCAAACCCGCCAGGCGCAAGTATCCGGTGAATCTCGCTGAGAGCTCTCTCAGGAGAAGCCGTGTGCTCGAGGAGCTCCACACAAAGAACGGCATCCAGCGAGTTTTCCCGAACAGGGAGTCCCTCGGACTCTCCCACCGCAAAACCTTTCACTTCACGGTTCAGGAGTTCGTTCATTTCCCCTGCCTTCCTGACGGCGGTGGCGGATATGTCGATGCCAAAGAGCCTTCCTTCTCCTTTCAGGTATTTCTGTCCAAGTAGAAGAATCTTTTTTCCGTCCCCGCAGCCGAGGTCAAGAACCGAGAGTCTGGTTCCTTTCTCTCTCAAGATCCTCTCAAAGAGTTTCATTATCCAGACCGCGTATCTGTAATTCTCGTAGGAACCGGAAGGGGAACCCCAGCTCAGCCTGCCCGGCTTACCGTAGAAAAGGTTGTAGTGTCTTTTCTGTTCGTCCTTAACCGTCATGAGACTCTCCGGTCAAAATGCAATCCGGCCAATTCGCCTATTCCCTTCAATGGGGCCGGCTACGAAGCGGCGGTTTCAGAGTGACTCTGGCTGCGGTAGAGGGCTCTTATCCTTGCAAAGGTATCCGCCTTGTTGCACTTGTTCTTGATGAGGTCTCTGGCGTTTTTCCCCAGCCGCTCTCTGAGGACTCTGTCCTTCAGAAGCGTGCTCAAACCAAGTGCAAACTCCTGAGGTGATTCGCGGACGAGAAAATGAACTCCATCCTCGCCGGGCACTCCCGATCGTCCGATCCTGGTCGTGACAACGGCCATTCCATGCGCCATGGCTTCAAACAGCCTCACCCTGAGTCCGCCCCCGTACCTGAGTGGAAGCGCAAAAACTTGAGCCATTCCAAAATACTGCCCCACGTCCTGGACATTCCCTGCAACAACGACTCCACTACCCGAGAAAGAGAAAATCTTCTCAGTCGGAAAACTTCCTACGAGGTAGAGTTTCGCATCCGGAACATTCTTCTTCACAAGAGGAAAAATCTCGTTGACCATATGAGCCGCCGCGTCCCTGTTGAAGTCTGCTCTGAAAGAGCCAAGAAATAGGATAGAACGTTCCTCGCGCTTTTCCAGGATGTCGCCTGCCAGGTCCGTTGACCCACAGAATGGGAGGACAGACGAATCTCTTCCAACACATTCTTTTACCGCTCTACTGTCTTCGTCAGTAAGCGTGAATATGGCATCGCTCTCATTCAGAGCCCTGAGCTCGGCCCTTTTCTCACACCAGCCTGTCAGCCTCTTCAAGAATCTTCCCGGACCGGCTCCCGGCAGCGAGAGTCTTCTCTCGGTCACCCTGAAATCAATATCGTGGGCAAGCAGTATCTTCACCTTGCTCCGGACGTCCTTTGCAAGCGGCCAGCTATACCAGTTTTCGACCTGCAGGACATCAAACTCAACATTCTTCGAAAGCGCGCGAAGCTGTTTCCTCAGGACACCCGGGCAGGAATAGGAAACTACAGCCGGCCTGAGCAGCAACACCGACTTGAGAAGATAGAAGATTCTATAGGCAACTCTGTGGAAGAATGACCGCTTGTTGGGGGCAAGCGGCGCTATGATTCGGGAGCAGAGTTTGCTGAGATCCGGTATGAACTTCTGCTCATCTTTCGAGGTGAGCCTCGTAATAAGCGTGAGTTCGTTTTCCCCGTGAAGCGCCTCAAGAATCTGATGGGTGACCCGCCGTGCGCCCTGATCGAGTGGGTATGGGAGAATCGGTTTTATGATGGCAATCTTCAACCCAAGTCTCCTGGGCCAATAACTGCCTGCATCTCAGCCGGCGCCCGCCGGCCTGCCTTTCGAATTCAATATCTCCAGGTACAGTTCTTCAGTCCTCGTGACGGAGTGTTGCAGACTAAACTTCTCAGTGATACTCAGCCGGGCCAGCTCTCCCATCTTCCTGGTCTTCTCCCTGTCCCTGACAAGCTTCAGGATGGCCGCCGAAAGCCCGTCAACGTCTCTCGGCTGCACCAGAAAACCGGTCCGGCCGTCGCAGACAACCTCCGCCACTCCCGGCAAAGATGTGGCCACAACCGGCTTTCCATTCGCCATCGTCTCCAGAACCACGTATGGAATTCCTTCATGAAGCGAGGGCAGAGCAAGAAAATCAATTGCGCCGATTAGTCTCCGGACATCTTTTCTTCTTCCAAGGAACTTCACGTTTTTCTCGATGCCAAACTTCTTTGAGGTCTGCATGAGAAACGGGAACAGCTCTCCCTCGCCAATGACTGCAAGATTGACATCGGGCTTCTCCTTCACAACCTTTACCAGTGAATTGAGCAGATAGATATGACCTTTTCTAGGAGAGAGCTCGCCTATCATAGCGATCAGCGGGGAGTCTTCGTCAATCCGGATCTCTTGCCTTATCGTCCGTATCTCGTCCCGTCCGGGAAGATTGTCAACTTCAACGCCGTTGTAGATCGTGACTGTTCTCTCGGGCCTGGCCCCGTGTTGACGGATAAGGCCGTCCCTTGTGGCCTCGCAGATGGCGATTACTCTGTCAGCCAAAAGCAGACTCATCTTCTTCATCGGGTACAGTCTGAGACACCTGCTGGAAGACGGAAGATGTTCGGTGAGTACGATGGCCCCGGCCCTTGCCAGTTTTCCAATCACTGCCACAAGTCCTGCCCCCGCATCGTAGCTGCTGGGCAGGTTTATATGAAAGATGTCGGGCTTTTCCTTTCTCAGAATTCCGTAGAGATCGAAAATGTCTCTGATTGTGGGCTCCTTATGGAATCTATGGCGGCGGAATGCAATCCCAGATCGCGCAAGCCTCTCCTCGAACTCGTCGATTCGTCTTGCCCCATCCCGCAGGAGGACGACAGGATCAAAGAGTTCTCTTCTCAGAGCTTTCGCCAGGAGAAGAATATATTCCTCGGCCCCTCCAAAGTAGGGAGCGTCTGAGAAAAAGACTATCTTCTTGATTGACCTCGGCAGACTAATCCCCTTTCAAGTCAGAAATGATCCACTCTTTCCGGCCATCTTAGCAGATATGGCTTCTCCCAGGGAAGCGGAACGAGATTACTTTCTGCGAGCTCTAATCGAGTCGTGCTGGCGATGAGCCGTAAGCTGGCTTCCGCTGGAGGGATGGGGAACCCGTCTTGGCGAGTAAGGCGGGGATACCCACCCCTTTAGAGGGTGGGAGGGGCAAGGATTCCCCGCCTAGCGAGCCTCTAGTGTGCCGTCCCAGAAATAACTTTACGAAATGCAGGGCGTTTCGTAAGG
>JASEGR010000039.1 GCA_030017955.1 Candidatus Eisenbacteria bacterium | reverse complement strand
AACTTGTGGCACTCGATACCATGTTCATGTAAGTTTATGCATAAAGCAGGCTAGGTATTCTGAAAGAGCTCGTTCCTTATGAGCCTAGGCGGAATAGTCCCTGCACCAAGAATGGCTTGGTGAAATTTCTTGAGCGAGAATCCGCCTTTCATCTTCTGCATGTAATCTTCTCTCATCGACATTATCTCGATTTTTCCGAGCATGTAGCTTGAGGGTTGGGTCGGCGATGTTGTGTACCTCTTGACCTCGGAGACGGCATTTGGTTTCTCTATCCACACTCCGTTGACAAGAAGATCGACCGCCTCATCGATGCTCATCTTCCCGGTATGGATCCCGACATCGATCATGATCCTTGCGGCGCGCCACAGGCTATCCTTCAACTGGTAGAGTCTGACTCTTGGATCTTTGTAGAATCCCTGCTCATACATCATCTCCTCACAATAGAGTGCCCAGCCTTCTGCAAGTACGTTTGAATCTCCGAGCTTTCTCATCTTGGACTTCACCCTGTTTGCGCTGACAAGCTGCAGATGATGTCCCGGGTATGCCTCATGCAAGGAGCAGGTAATGATGCTGGACATGTTGTGACCTTTGAGCCGCTCCAACTGTTCCTCTTTCGGCATTGATGGTGTTACCGGGGTCACGTAGAAGAACCCTTGTTGTTTCTCCTCGAACGGTCCGGGGGGAAGATAGGCGGCATAGGGAATGGTGCTTCTTTCAAAAACCGGGGTGTCAATACACACGAGTGTTTCGCCTTCGGGAATGGCTACAAGGTCTTTTTCCACAACGAAATGCTTTGCACGAAGCATTTCTCTCTCATAGGATTCCTTGACCTTGGCCGCCTCAGGATGATCTTTTTTGATCTCAGTCATTGTATCGTCGACAGATTTTCTGGGATCGATCTCTCTGGCGGTGTCGAGCATCTGTTTCTTCGTTTCCTCAAAGACCTTTTTCCCCAATTTTTCGAGCGATGAGCAGTCGTGTGAAACCATGAAATCGCGCGCGAGTTTGAAATTGAACATTTTCTCCCCGAGGGCGAAGTTGCCGCGGGCTTCGGGGAGTATTTTCTCGAGATGTGCCCTGTAGTTTTTCAGCGCCGCAGAGGCTTCATCAAGAGTAGAGCTCCAACCGGCTTTGTCCTTGGGAAGAGCGGTTTCAAGAAATCGCGAGACCTCAATCAGAAAATCCTCTCCTCCCTTTGTCACATCCCGGGCAATCTCCGCATACACTTTTGGAGGATTCTTCACATTCTCTTTGCCCTGCCCGAGCACTCTGGGCATTTCCTTAAGTCTCGAAATAACCGATTTCGCCCTATCCGGAGCGGGCGCGAAGTCTCTGGACATCAGGAGAAAGATCCCGTACATGCACAGTTCGGAATACATAGAAGGATTTTTCTGCAGTGCCCTGATCTCTTCGAGGTCTGCAATCCAGGTATCTAGCTTTGAGCTCAGGTACTCATGCTCAATCCTTTGTTCGATGGCGGGTCCATCCGCTGGAATCTTTGCCAGCCTCTGTTTCAGCGCTTTCAACCCTTTGATTTCCTCTTTCAGAGAGGCCTCATCGTAGTCTCCGAGTCTCCCGTCCTCGGTATGGACTCCAAGTGCGGTTGCTGCGACCGGATTCTTGCTGAACAGAAAGGATGCGTAATCATCAACCAGCTTCTGAAGCTCGGGGTTGCCTGCCATCAATTACCTCCTGTAGGAAGAAGAAAAATGCTCGTACCCGGACGGCCGAAGCGGCCTCACAGAATCTTCCTCTCTCAATGTGACCTTTGGCTTCCCTTTCTTGACCACACCAATTCGAGTTACCTTCGTTCCGGTGCGGCTGGTGATTGCTTCACTTATCTCAAGGGCCTTTCGTATTGGTGCCGTGAAGAGAAGTTCATATTCTTCGCCGCCGAAAAGCGCATGCGCAAGAGGGTCCCTCCCGAAATGGGCGCCAACCTTGACCGAAGCTGCGCCAATTGGCACCAATGCACTGTCTATTTCTATCTGAACAGAAGACGAACAAGCCAGGTGGTCCAGCTCTGTCGCAAGGCCATCACTGATGTCTATCATGGAAGTCGCACCATTCCCACACGCTATCCGTCCCTCTTCAAACCGCGGCTCGGGAAAAAGATGTTTGCGGAGCGCCTTCTCGATTGCACGCGCGCCGATCGTCTCTCCCAAACGTCGCAATTCGGGAACCAGTCCGGACAGCCGAGCCATTCTTCGTGGCCCAAGGCGACGGGACCCCGCATCATGATCTCTGACAGGCTCCAGCCCGATCCCTCCCGAGACCTCGGCTTTCTTGATCAGGGCAAGCCCGGTAGCAGAATCACCAAGCTCGCCGGTAACAAGGACCACATCGCCAGGTCTTCCTCCGCCTCTTGTGACGAATTTTCCTCCGTGCGTCGCACCAATAAAAGTAGCAGAGATGAAAAGGGCATCAGATTCTACCGTGTCGCCCCCAACAATACTTCCTCCGAATTTTCTTGAGACATCCCGCATTGTTCGCGCAAGCAAGACCGCCTCTTGAAACAAGAATGAGCCTGGCAATCCTAGCGAGACAACGCCATAAAGCGGTCTCCCCCCCATCGCCGCGATATCGCTTAAACAAGAAGCAATCGCCCTGTGGGCCACGGAGCGCAAAAGAGTCGATCTGGTGTGTGCCGCAGCAGCACCAGAGTTTTGTCCTGCCAATCTCAAACTGAAATGAACTCCTTCGACCATCGAATCAGTGGTAATAATGGTCTTCCTGCCATCAACCGAAACCACCGACGCATCATCTCCGATGCCAAGGATTACTCCTTTCGGCGAAGGTCGAAACAGTCTTTCGAAGACTCTTATGAGCGAAAGTTCGCCGGCTTCTTCGAGCCGCAAGTCAGATTTCTCTTTTTTTATGCGAGAACAACGTTTCATTGCGGCACCTTGTGGCGGAGAGGCGAGTGCCCTATTTCCGGGAGCCCGTGAACACACCGACAATGTCGGGAGACACTCTATCTTTTCCCGCGAACAGCCCCCTGTTCTTGAGGGCGAGTCTAGCGGAGCAGCCCTGGGGCATGTTTTCAATGACTATCTTCACCCTAATACCAGGGCAATAGAGCCCTATCACCATGAGAATTATGATAAGAATCGATACAGTCTTGAGAAGAGAAGCACCCGGGCTAGACTGGCCTGCCCACCGATTCTTTAACGTCCTTCTCAAGTCCCGGGAATCTCTCAAGCCACTCTATTCTCTCACCCAACAGGTTCTTAATCTGTTTGTCGATCTCGCCCTTCGGGTAGAACTTGGTGAGGTCGAATCTGCTCATGTCGGCACCTTCTACCTTGACAGGCACTGTGGATTTCCAATATTGGTCTTCGCCCCACTCAATTGAATCCCTGACGATGCCCCTTATGATCGAAGCCATCTCGTTTATTTGAACACGGTCAACTTTCTGCTTCACCGTCTTTTTCCCGTCAGGAAGTCTCTCGATTACCTCGCCGACGCCGCCGGTGTTGAGCAGGTAGCATGCGATCTTTCCGGGATGGCGTTTGACAAACTCATAGAACCGGTTTCCTTCCTGTGCCTCACTCCCGACTATGAAAGGATTTGTTCCGACCTCTCTCACAGACTCGCCTGCCTTCTTTGGATCGCTGCCGGTACTCTCGATCGACTCACCAAGCATGAATGCTGCGGCAGCTTCTTCCGGCGACAGCCTCGAAGCTATCGGAACGATGGTATTTCTCCGTGTTATGAAGGCAATAATGAGTCTTTCGAGTTCGGCAGCCGGGGGAAGGTTTGGAACTTCACTCAGGTAGGGACGAAGGTCATCTCTCTGAATGATGCATCTTCCATTTCCGGTCAGCGTTTCGTCATCAAAGTAGATGTTTCCGGCATAATCAACCATCACATTCTCAAGAATTGCGTCCTTTGCAGTGGCGGCCTTGTAAAGAAGAGGCTGGGTGTCCAGCGCAAGTCCTTCGGTCTTGACATAGAAGCCTTTCTCGGTACCCCAGGCAGAGCCATCCGGCCTCCAGATGACAAAGTCATCCTGCACGATCTCAACACCCTCTCCCATCTCGGTAAGGCCATGATTATGACAGGAGTGAGTCGTCTTCCCGGTAGCAGTGAGTCCGAAGATAAGCATTCCGAATTTTTTTACGCGGCCGTCTCTTCCTTTTGCATTGATGATTTTGGCGCCGGCGTGGAGTCCGAGCATTCCCTGTTTCTTTGCATGCCACATCGCCATACGGAGAAAGCCTTTCTTCGCCTCGCCGTAGTAGTCGGAACCCAGGACAAAGGTTACTCCCTCCTCCGGAAAGGCGAGAATCTGCCTGTCCTTCTCCTGCCATTCTGGAATATAGACCATGAATAATTCTGGGGCGCTTCCCCCTGACGGCTGGGGATCAAAAAGAGTCTGTCCGACCATGTACGGAAGCCTGGCAGAATCTCTTCTGTGGACCGACACATAGAGTGTACATTTCGGGGTGAAGCCCGGGTTCATGCCCATGGTTCTTTCGACGCAGACAAGGGGAGCTTTCTTCAAGTACTCTCCAAGAAGCGAAAGCGTGCGAGGAACTCCGTTCAGAATCTCCTGCTGTTTCGGGCTTAGTTTCTCTTGCCTCAACTCCTGAGGGCCTAGATAAACGGTGAGACCGGCACTCCTGTTTTTCACGACGGACACAAAGTTGTAGTTATCGAACTTGGTTTTGAATCCGTATTTCTCTGCCTCTTTTCGCGTCTCGGAAGGACTTAGGTGGCTAACATTCGGCTGATTGTAGAGTCCCTTCATCATCCCGAGAACATTTCCGTACTCCATGTTCAACCTCCTCCCTATTGTCGTGAAACCGGACCTTGACCACTGAGGTTCAAACCGTCCGGATACACTACCACAAATCAGTCAACTCGTCCAGAGGCTGCCTCTGTTGAAAGACGTCCTGGCTTGCCGTCAGGAAACGAGACTCCTGTTGACAGTTCCTGCATGGTGGGAGAAGCTCCGGGCAGGGAATCAAATGAAGATGATTGAAAACAGTGACAGGCACCTATTTCTGGGCATCAGATGCAGATAATGAACTGGGTTCAGGGTTACGGAACGGCAATCTGGTGGGCAACCGGAGTTTCGGTCGTAACTTTCATCGTGGGCATAGTTGCTGTCCCGATGCTAATGATCCGAGTCCCTGCAGATTACTTCGCACATCCCAGACGGAGCAGAATGCTGTGGGCCGGAAAGCCCCCGGCGATTCGGGCAGTGCTTCTGGCTGGGAAGAACCTTCTTGGATGGATCCTCGTAGCGGCCGGCATTCTAATGCTGGTCCTGCCCGGCCAGGGAATCCTGACTATACTGATTGGATTGATGCTGCTGGATTTCCCGGGTAAGTTCCGGGTGGAGAGATGGATCGTTGCGCACCGCCCGATTTTCAAGCTAATCAATTGGATTCGGCGGCGCGCCGGCCGTCCCCCACTTGTGCTTGAAAAATAGTGACAGTCACCTTTTTCCCCATTCTCCCGAAAGATAGCCTCCCCGAGAACATTTCCGCACTCCATTTTCAACCCGAAGACTGGCTTGCGTCGTAGGACATCTGGACTGTCCGACAAAAAATAAATTTTCGTTGACAAGTACTGCTTCACGGGAGAAGACTTAAACACAGATTCTCATGCTGCTCTTACCTATGAAACAACATATATTCATGAGTGTGGGAAACATTAAGGCTATGAGACGCTCCCAAGTTCGCGGGCGGCTGGATTGTGCACCACGAAGTCTTGTAGTTTCAAGGTTGGAAGGGATTGCTTTTCAATGAAATAGATACTCCCGTTTGGTGGTCCTGATGGGCTGACGGCGGGTCCGGAAACTTCGTTGCTTTTATCGAGTTACATTGCGATCGCCCGGGATTTCTAACTTCTTGAGAAAGAAGGCGATACACCTTGAAGCCCGGCGACACTGTCAGCGTATGCCGCGGGGTTTCGCTCGTACGTCAAGTTACCTTGTTCCGCATACTACAAGTTACACCGAATGGCAACGTCAGGGAGACCTTGACGCAAAAGGCAAGGAGGAATTGCAGGATGATCCGAAACATGGGAATGCTCTTGCTGTTTCTAGGTGGTGCTTCAGGCGTAGTGCTGTTCGTCCGCGCTGTTGTAGCTCATGACAAGATCTCGGAAGGCCCCGGGATTGGGACCCTTTGGGGACTGTTTATCCTTTGCACCACCGCCGGAATCATTATCGTCGCGTCGACTGGCTAGTCCGTGATTAGCATCCTATTCTGGCCCAACACGAGCCGCAACAGTGGCCGCGGGTAAGTCGCAGGCTATTGGTAATCACTTGGGAGCCTCGGTCCAACCTCGCGCCGCACCAGACGGGCGGGTTGAGTAGTTCGTGGCGAAACGTCTTGCCACTGCCACTTCCGCCCACAGGTGACCGCGGCGTTGGGCGTCTGCAGACATCGAAAGGGTTGACACGTGAAAAGGATCGAAGAATCGGTAAGGGCCATTCTCCAGAATGCGCGGCGATTGCTGGATGACGCAGAGTTCCTCAAGCTCAATGAGCCACCAGCCACTGGGTACTATCTCTCGCTGATCGCCCAAGAAGAGTGTGCAAAGGCATTTCTGCTTGCCTTGGTCCAGCGTCAGGTAATCCCTTGGAATCAACACATTCTCCGTGCCAGCCGGGATCACACGTGCAAGCAGTTGCTGTGCGTCATAATGGAGTTCCTGAACCCCGAACTTGAGGAATTCATTGAGCGGTGCAATGCGCGAGGCCTCCGCCACGAGCTGCCTAGACTACCCCCGAGGGTCGCGGACGCCATGAACATTTTACGCCACGAGAAGATCGGCCGCTGGATATCGCGCAACTGGGTGTGGGCCGAAGACCCGGAATACGACAAGGAGGCGCGCGACATCGCGGAGGGGGAGCGCGACAGACAGAAGCAGGACGCTCTATACGTTCGTCTCGCCCCGGACGGCGGTCTGGCAGCGGTACGAGCCACCATGACGAACGCGGATGTCACAGCAGAGATGGAGCGCGCTGCTCGCATGGCTGGCCTCGTAGATCGTCTTCTGGAAGGCGACCCACATCCCGGGCTGGACTATGCCAAGGTCGAAGAAGCCTTTCGCCTGCTGTTTACTGAACCGCCGGCAGTGCGGGGGGACATTTGACGAACACTTGCAGCCGACGGCCGGCACGTGGCGTGGTTGACATGTTGCTGTGGCAGGCGGGCCGCTGTTGAAGCGCAAGGCGTTATCCGCCAAACGAGCATGACATGAAGGGAGAGTAATAATGCCCAGCGGTAACGACAAATCTCTCGAATCCTGGATATGGGACGCGGCCTGTTCCATCCGTGGGGCGAAGGATGCGCCGAAATACAAGGACTACATCCTCCCGCTTATCTTCACCAAGCGCCTCTGCGATGTCTTCGATGACGAAGTGAATCGCATAGCCAAGGAAGTCGGTTCGCGGGCCAAGGCATTCAAACTGGTCAAGGCAGACTGGAAGGAGGCCAGGAAGAGCGGGCAGACACCGATGGTGCGCTTTTACCTGCCACTAGAACCGGCCAACTTGGATGAACCCGTGTGGACGGTAATTCGCAAATTGTCCGACAAGATCGGCGAGCAACTCACCACGCACCTGCGCGCCATCGCCGATGAAAATCCACTACTAAAGGGGATCATCGACCGCGTGGACTTCAATGCCACCACGCATGGTGTCCGCGACCTCGCCGACGACCGCCTGAGTAACCTCATCGAGCGTATCAGTGAGAAACGGCTTGGGCTTGCCGACGTAGAAGCGGACATCATCGGCCGTTCCTACGAATACCTCATCCGCAAGTTTGCGGAGGGGAGTGTCTCCAGCGCGGGCGAGTTCTATACGCCCAAGGAAGTCGGGCTTGTCATGGCCCAGATCATAGATCCTGAGCCGGGCATGACTATCCACGATCCCTGCTGCGGCTCCGCTGGCTTGCTTATCAAGTGCCAGCTCATGTTGGAGGAGAAGATGACCAAGGCGAAGCGGAAAGCCTATGCCCCGCTCAAGCTCTACGGACAGGAATACATACCTGAAAACTGGGCCATGGCTAACATGAACATGATCATCCACGACATGCAGGGACTGATTGAGATCGGCGACAGCTTCAAGAACCCCAAGTTCCGTAAGGGAAATCGCCTCCAGACCTTCGATCGCGTGATCGCCAATCCCATGTGGAACCAGGACTGGTTCACCGAGAAGGATTACGACACCGACGAACTCGATCGCTTCCCCAAGGGCGCGGGCTTCCCCGGACGCAAGGCCGATTGGGGTTGGGTGCAGGTAATGCTCGCCAGTCTCAACGACACTGGCCGCGCCGCAATCGTGCTCGATACCGGGGCCGCCTCGCGCGGCTCAGGTAGCGCCAATACAAACAAGGAAAAGGATGTGCGCCGCTGGTTCGTGGAGCAGGACCTCATCGAGGGCGTCATCTACTTGCCCGAAAATCTGTTCTACAACACTACGGCTCCGGGCATCATCCTGTTCCTTAACAAAGCAAAGGCGAAGGAGCGAAAAGGAAGACTCTTCCTACTCAACGCCGCCAAGGATTTCGCCAAGGGCGACCCGAAGAACTACATCCCGGATGACGCTATCCTGCGCATCGCCGACACGTTCAAGGCGTGGCGTGAGGAGGAGAAATTCAGCCGCATAGTCACCCGCGAAGAGATTGCCAAGAATGATTTCAATATCTCGCCCAGTCGCTACATCCACACTGGCGCAGGCGAGGAATACCGACCGATTGGAGAGATTATCGAGGAACTGAACGCTATCGAAGAAGAGGCGAAGGTGACGGATCAAGCGTTGAGGGGGATTCTAAAGAGGATGGGGGTGTGAAGATGGGAACTCACGCGAAGACGCGAAATGGCGAAGAAGAGGTGGCGTTGATCAGCAGAAAGGATGCCCTGCGCCAAGAGTTTTACCGGGGTGTGGCCGAAATCCTGCACAATGCCCGTCGCAGTGCCTACCGTGCCATCAACTTTGCCATGGTCGAGGCATACTGGAAGGTCGGCCGGATGATCGTAGAGGAGGAACAACAGGGCCGGGAAAAGGCCGAGTACGGAAGGGGATTGTTGAAAGAACTTTCAACTCGGCTAACCCAGGATTTCGGAAAGGGATTCGGTGAATCGAATCTGCGCTACATTCGTCAATTCTACCTGACCTTCCCAATTTGTGACGCACTGCGTCACAAATCTTCAACTCATTCCGCACCAATTGGTTCTGAGATTCTCCACGCACTGCGTGGAGAATTGAGATGGACCCATTACCGCCTCCTAATGCGGGTGGAGGAGCCCAAGGCCCGGACATGGTACATGAACGAAGCCGCCGACCAGAACTGGTCCACGCGTGCCTTGGAACGGCAGATCAACTCCCTCTATTACGAGCGTCTGCTGGCCAGTCGCGACAAGAGGCCCGTGCAGGAGGAAGCTCGTGAAAAGACCAGTGCACTCGCGCAAGCGCCAAAGGATTTCGTAAGGGATCCCTACGTTCTTGAGTTTCTCGGAATTCCAGATACGCACCAGTTCCGTGAGTCCGAGCTGGAGCAAGCCATCATTGGCAAACTGCAAGCATTCATGTTGGAACTGGGCAAGGGCTTCGCATTCGTTTGCCGGCAATATCGAATCTCAACTGAGACCACCGACTTCTTCGTGGATCTGGTCTTTTACAACTTCCTGCTTAAGTGCTTCGTTCTGATTGACCTTAAGACGGGTGGGTTGACCCATCAGGACATCGGCCAAATGGACATGTACGTGCGATTGTTCGAGGACAAGGTCAAAGGCGCGGAAGACAATCCTACCGTTGGCATCATTCTGTGCACAGCAAAGGACGAAACTGTGGTCAGGTATTCCGTACTCAAGGAAAGCAAGCAGCTCTTTGCATCCAAGTACAAGCTCTATCTGCCAAGCGAAAAAGAACTGATAGATGAGATCGAGCGGGAGAGGGCGCTGATTGTCAGAGAACGGGCGGAACGATATGGCTAGGCTGAAACAGAAGACGACTCAAGCGGAACCGCGGAAGCGCGGAGCAACGAAGAGCGGGGATTTCTGCCCGGCAGAGGGCGGGTTGGAAGACCAACACTCCGTTCGTGGCCTTCCCGAGAATTGGCAGGTGAAGCCGCTGAGCGCGTTCAATGCAAGACGGCCCGTCACGATTAACCCGGCGAGTAGCGCGGAGGAGACTTTCGAGTATTACAGCATTCCAGCCTATCAAGACGACCAGCGGCCAACGTTGGCGAAGGGCAACAAGATCGGAAGCTCCAAGCTATTGCTCGATTCGGGCACGGTTCTCTTTGGGAAGCTAAACCCACGGGTCGAGAAAGTGTGGCGTGTCGGCAACTATTCCCCGCATCGCAAAATTGGTTCCACGGAGTGGTTGCCCCTCGTTCCGAGCAACGACGTAGATGAGCAGTTCCTTTACTTCCTACTGTGGTCTGAGCATGTGATGGCCAAGGCCAAGACTCTCGTCTCTGGTTCCACGCCGAGCCGCCAGCGAGTCGATCCACGATCCTTCTATCGGATAGAGGCTCCTCTTCCACCCCTCCGCGAGCAACAAAAGATAGCGGGCGTGTTGGGACTAGTGCGGCGGGCGATTGAGCAGCAGGAGCGACTGATCGCCCTGACCACGGAATTGAAAAAGGCACTCCTTCACCAACTCTTCACCCAGGGCCTGCACGGCGAACCGCAGAAACAAACCGAAATCGGCCCCGTACCGCAGAGTTGGGAGGTGCGGGCAATCGGGGATTTGTTCAGGTTCAGCAGTGGAAAATCCCGTCCGAAAGACACCGAGGCAACAGCGTCGTCTTCGAAGCCATTTCCAGTATTTGGAGGTAACGGTATTCTTGGCTACTCCGGCAGTTACCTGTATGAACGGCCGCTGCTTCTTCTCGGAAGGGTTGGTGAGTATTGCGGGTGCGCCCACCACACGGAAGGCCGGGCGTGGGTGAGTGATAATGCCCTTTACGCGAAAGAGATCTTGGGCGATATCGACACTCTCTATGCCGTGGAATACTTAGCCTACGCCAACCTGAATCAATATAGCAATAGGGCGGGTCAACCCCTTATAACGCAAGGTATTATCTCGGAGGTAAAGATGCCGTTGCCGCCTCTCGATCAGCAGCGGGAGATTCTGGAGCCACTGCAACTTCTCAACCGGAAGCTGACGAATTACCGTGCAAAGAGTGAAGCGCTTACCGCCCTCTTCCGCACGCTACTGCACCAGCTTATGACGGCGCAGATTCGGGTCCACGACCTCGAACTGTCAGAATTGGAGATAGCACAATGAATGACAACTACTTCCTAAAGATTGGTGGCACCGAAGTTTTTAGCGAACAACTCTTTGCGGACCTTTCGTCTGGTGATGCCGAGACAAGACAGAAGGCTGAGACGTTCCTTAATGAGCGACTGAAAGAAACTCGAGTCCGAGTTGGCACTCTGCTCAAGATCGACAATATCTCATTCTTGATTGGCGCCGGTGCTTCAATGAAGGCTGGCGGTATCGGCCTTGCTTCGATCCCGGTCGAACTGGAGAACGACCTCCACAAGAAGGCTGTGGAAAGCGGCAACGACGACCGGGAATGGTTATCGCTGTTCTATGCGACGTCTTCCGCGCTGGCCGGTCAGACATTCAATCTTGGGGACCGCAGGACCGCATTGACTGGAGACCTTGGCCAAGTTCCCAAGATACCCCTCAATCTTGAGGACTATCTTGGCCACCTGTACATGTGGCGGGCAGGAATGTCTGAATTCGCGACAGGCATCGCGGTCAGCCTCGCTGCGGGGGGCACATTGGCGCTGTCTAGAGCTGGTATCGACCGCCTCATTTTGGAGATCAAACGCGGTCTCACGTCGTTGGTCGATCTCCCGACCAGGGGCAAGGAGGCTGCGCTCAAAGATCACCGTCGCCTGATCAGGAAGATTCTCACCCGCCCGCCTAACCTGCGGCGCGCCAACCTCTTCACACTCAACTATGACACCCTGATCGAGAGAGCCGCTGATGCTGAAGGTGCCGTGTTGGTCGATGGCTTTGTTGGGACTCTTCGGCGGATATTTCGTCCCGAATCCTACGATCTGGACTTCTACTTTCCGGCTCAGACTACCGAAGGACGAGTTCATCGTTTTGATCGTGCACTCCATCTTTACAAGCTGCACGGGTCCATCACATGGCACCGTTGCGTTGCAGACTGGGAAAATCCTTACGGAGTGTTCGCGACGTTCTGTAACCAAGAGACCCCCGAGGATGATGTTCTGATCTACCCGTCGCCACTTAAGTATGGCCAGGCGCTCGGTCTCCCCTATTCGGAGCTATTTCGTCGCTTAGGATCTGTGATTGCACAACCGCAGTCGGTCCTCTTCACAGTTGGCTATGGCTTTGGCGATGAGCATGTGAATGCCCTCATCCGCCAAGCACTCGCCATCCCAAGTTTCACCCTAGTTGTGATCGACCCGGCACCCACAAGCGATTTCGTAGGCCGCCTGAAAGAGCTTGGTGATGAACGAGTATGGTTGGTAAGTGGCTGGCAACTTGGTACCTTGGAAGACTTTGTTGAGAAGTTGCTGCCTGACCTGCGAGAGGAGGAGATCACGTTCAAAGTGATGAAGACCTACAACGCCTTGACACCTTCGCGGCAAAACTCTGAACCAGCGCCGGAGGATGCCGATGACAGCTGAACACGAGATCGGACGCGTCGTCGCTGTCGATACGGCGCAGGTCACAGCCGAGTTGAATCGTGATCTAAAAGCCCTGACGCGCTCAACCTATGAAGGCACGTTCGAAGTAGGTCGCATCAATTCCTACATCATCATTCCCGTCGGATCGCGACGAATTGTCGGGATGGTGACGCGTGTCGTGATGACCGAGGAAAGTGAACTCCAGGCCGACAAGACCATGATTTCTCTGCCGTCCACACGCCGACTAATGAAGGCAACGATGATCGGCTCGATTGACGGGGATCAGTTTCGGCAGGGCATCAGCCTGTTTCCGGTGCTCGACTCAAAAGTCTTTCTTACAACAAAAGAGGACTTGGATGCCATCTTCGGCAGGCAGCGCGCGGGGGGAGAGATCGATCCAGAAGATCCTGGATACTGCGTCTCGATCGGGAAATCAGTGGTCTTCCCGGATTACCCCATTTACATTGACCCAGACGCCTTCTTCGGCAAGCACGCCGCCATCATTGGCAGCACCGGCTCCGGAAAATCTTGCTCGATTGCGACGATCCTGCAATCCATCATTTCACGCGAAGAGATTAAGCAGACGCGAATCGTGATCCTTGATACCAATGGGGAATATCGCGCCGCGTTCCAAAGGCGGCAAGAAGACGGAAGTTATGTCAGCGCTATTCCCAATCGACGGTCTTTGCATATCCCCACCGATCCATCCGAAAGCGAGCGACTGACCATTCCATACTGGTTCATGGATTCAGACGACTTTGTTCGGCTTTTCCGCGCTGCACCCGGAGTTCAGAGACCAGTTCTCTTGAACGCGTTGTCCTCTTCGCGAGCGGCCTCCAGCAGACAGACCGCATGGTTGCAGCTCCGGGAAGCGCTTTTGTGTGAACTCAACAGAATTCTTGCTCTTGCGAGTAGCGGTGATAGGGCTGACGCGAAGCAACTTCGTCAGATTTGCGACGGTGCTGTAGAATTTCTAGGACAAGAGAGCACTAAGACTGCCGCGGGGGAATTGGTCGGCCACTACCCCGAGGTGAGCTGTGACGTCCTGGAGAAGCTCTTCTCAGATGTAGGCGCAACAGCTCGAGAGGGAATTAGGAGTGAAGGCGAAAAGTTTGAGTCCTACGCTCCAATTGATCTCGACAAACGTGGACGTATCGAGCATTCCGTCAGGAAAATACTGGGCAAACTAGCACACCTCCCAAGAAGTGAAGATGTGTTAGAGATATCGTCTGCCGATTCGCCTTCATACTTCAGCAAGAACTCATTTCGGTATGAGCACTTGGAGGCCGCAATATCGAGGAACGAGTCGACCTCCACTCGAGCCCGCGATAACTGCTCCACCATGTTGATGCGGATTTATCGACTCTTAGAAGACTCCCGCTTCGAGTTTCTCTTTGGACCGCGCACAGAGGAATGGCCTACAGTTCGACACAGTTTGGCGACATTCCTTCGAGATGTTCTGGGGCTGGAGTCGGGCACGGGAATAGAACTGACAGATATCGAATCCATACCGAAGGGCGTCATGCCCTATTACGAACGTCAGCGGGAAGGTGCCGAAAGAGCGAATGTTGTAATCGTCGATCTTAGCTTGCTGGCATCGGAGGTTCTAGAAAATGTCACAGCACTAATCGGTCGGCTGATTCATGAATTTCTGCAGCGATTGAGTGATCCAGCCAGTACCGTTGGGCGCGGGGAGTTTCCAGTAGTTATAGTCCTAGAGGAGGCCCAGAACTATGTCCCCGAAACTAGGAAGATTGACGAGGATTCAATTTCCAAGCAAGTTTTCGAAAGAATAGCTCGGGAAGGACGCAAATTCGGTCTCGGTCTTGTGATTGCGTCCCAACGGCCCAGTGAGATGTCAAAAACAGTGCTATCGCAGTGCAACAGCTTCATTGTTCATCGACTTCAGAACCCTGAAGATCTGCGTTACTTCCGTGATATCGTTCCGGGGATCTACGGCCAGCTCCTGGATCAATTACCCGCGCTAGCCCCTCGGACCGCGCTCGTACTAGGTGAGTGCGTCCAAGCGCCGGTTTTGGTGGAAATGAGGGAAGTCGATCCAACACCGAGAAGCAAGAACCCGCAGTTCTACAAGAGTTGGACGTGCGAGGTAGTCGTGCCCGAAGTCGAGGCCGTCTGTGCAAAGTGGGAGGGTGTTGCTAGCCACGAAGATGTGGAGGAAGTAGACCCGGATTGACCAGATGACACGTCCCACAGAGCACAAAACCGTCCAAGCCCGCATCCTCGCCTACGCGCAGGAGATCGGCTGGACTTTTGTGTCGCGTGAGGAAGCCGAGCGACGGAGGGGGTTTACCCCTCGCCCCAGCCCTGTCCCGGAAGAGGAGAGGGAGAATGCGGATGAGACGCGCAGGGCATCGCTCTACTTCGGTGATCTGCTACACGCCCAAGTCCGCGCCTTTAATCCGAAATACAAGGAGGCCGAAGGTGCGCTGGTGGGCGAGTTTCAGCGCCTGCACGCCGACATCTACGGCAACCGGGATTTCCTCGCCTGCCTGCGGAACCAATACAAGTTCTTCTGCGCTGAGGACAATCGTGAGCTGGACCTGACGTTGATTGATTATGGCGACCTGATCTGCCCTCGCCAGGAGTGGCGTAACGTCTATGAGGTGACAGAGGAGTTTTATTACCACAATGGCCGCTATGGCACGCGTGAGGACGTGGTCTTTCTCATCAACGGCATTCCAGTGCTGGTGATCGAGTGCAAGAACGCCGACAAGGACGAGGCGATCGCGCTCGGCGTGGATCAGATCCGCCGTTACCACGCCGAAACACCAGAGGTGCTTGTGCCCGAGATGCTGTTTACGGCCACGGAGGCCATCGGCTTCGCCTATGGCGTCACTTGGAACACGGTGCGTCGCAACGTATTTCGCTGGAAGCACCACGAGGTCGGAAACCTCGAAGCCAAAGTGAAGAGCTTCTGTGCTGTGCCACACCTGCTGCGCTTCCTGAAAGACTTCATCGTTTTTGCGGAGAAAGACGAGGAACTGCAGAAGTTCATCCTTTGGCAACACCAAACGGCAGCAGTGGACAAGGTCGTGACGCGTGCCCTCGACGTGAAGCGTACTCGGGGCCTAGTCTGGCACACCCAGGGCAGTGGCAAAACTTACACCATGATTAAGGCAGCAGAACTTCTGTTCAAAGCACCGGAGGCCGACAAGCCAACAATCCTGCTGATGATCGACCGGAACGAACTGGAAGGCCAGATGCTCGGAAATCTCGCAGCGCTAGGCCTGGGAAATGTGGCGCATGCGGACCGCATTGCAGAGCTCAACCGGCTACTCAAGCGAGACTACCGCGGCATCATCGTGACGATGATCCATAAGTTTCGGGACATGCCGGCTAATGTGAACACGCGGTCAAACATCTATGTGTTCATTGACGAAGCCCACCGCACCACGAGCGGCGACCTAGGCAATTTCCTCATGGCCGGATTGCCGAACGCAAGCTTCATCGGCTTCACCGGAACGCCGGTGGACAAAACGGCCTATGGCAAGGGAACCTTCAAAACCTTTGGTTGCGAGGATGACCGGGGTTACCTGCACAAGTATTCCATCGCTGAGAGCATCGAGGATGGCACAACTCTGCCGCTGTACTACGACCTTGCGCCAAATGAGATGCTCGTACCCCATGAGCAGATGGAGAAGGAGTTTCTCGCGCTGGCGGAGACTGAAGGCATCGCGGACATCGAAGAGCTAAACAAGATTCTCGAACGGGCGGTGAATCTGAAGAACTTCCTCAAGGGGCGCGAACGGATCAAGAAGGTGGCTCGTTGTGTGGCAGATCACTACCGCGAGAATGTCGAATCGCTCGGGTACAAAGCCTTCCTTGTGGCAGTGGATCGCGAGGCCTGCGCATTCTACAAGGAGGCGCTCGATGCTATCCTGCCGTCGGAATACTCCGAGGTCGTCTATACCGGGAACAACAACGATCCGCCGCACATGAAGAAGTGGCACCTGGACGAGAAGAAGGAGAAGCAAATCCGCAAGGACTTCCCCAAGTTCGGTGCGTTCCCGAAGATTCTTATTGTCACCGAGAAGTTGCTGACCGGCTTTGATGCGCCGATTCTCTACGCGATGTATCTGGACAAACCGATGCGCGATCACACACTGCTGCAGGCAATTGCACGGGTGAACCGGCCGTATGAGAATGAGCTTGAGGAGATGGTGAAGCCGCATGGTTTCGTCCTTGATTTCGTGGGCATTTTCGACAAGCTGGAGAAGGCGCTGGCGTTCGATAGCGATGAGGTCAACGCCATCGTGAAGGACCTCGCCCTGCTTAAGCAGCTCTTCAAGGCCAAGATGGAAGGCAAGGCGCCGCCATATCTGGCACTGGTGACGCGGAATTTTGACGACAAGGACGTGGACAATCTCATCGAGCACTTCCGGGATAAGGACCGACGCAAGGCGTTCTTCCGTGAATACAAGGAGATCGAAATGCTCTACGAGATCGTCTCGCCCGATGCGTTCTTGCGGCCGTTCATCGCTGACTACGTGACGCTTTCATCCATTTACGCTGTGGTACGAAATGCCTATGCCCGACGGGTCTATGTGGATCGAGCGTTCCAGAGGAAGACTAACGAGCTCGTGCAACGCAGCATTGGCGCGTCGGTAGGGGATGCTCACTCGAAATATGTCGCCATTGATCGCTCGACGATAGAGACAATCAAGAAACTCGATGACGGCAAGGCGACCAAAATTATCAACCTGGTCAAATCTATCCAGAAGACGGCGGACGAAAACAGCGATGATCCGTTTCTAATCGCCATGGCCGAGCGCGCCAAGGCGGTGCAGGAAAGCTTTGAAGACCGACAGACGAGCACGGGGGGAGCACTCGCCGAGTTGCTGGCAGAGATCGAACGCAACGAGAAGCGGAAGAACGAACAGGCCACAAAGGGGTTGGACGGACTCACTTATTTTGTCCTGTGTAAGCTACAGGACGAGGGCATCGCCAACGTCGAAATCGTGAGCAAGAAGGTGCGCGGAGCCTTCGTCGAGTTCCCTAACTGGCGCCGCAGTGAAAAGGAGTTGCGCGAGCTACGCAAGAAGGTCACCTTCGCCATCCTCGCGGAAGAGGATAACCTGAACAAGGTCACCGCCGTCGTGGACAGCGTCTTCACCGTACTCCAGAAAACTGGAGGTATCTGATATGACCACCTGGCGCGACAAGGAGGAGTTCAAGGCGCGGGTGCTGGCCTGGGCCAACAAATTGGACGTGCGGGTCAATTCCCTGGCCATGCGGCCCATGCGGAACAAATGGGCCTCGTGCTCGACTGCCGGGAACCTGAATTTCAATACTGATCTTCTGGTATTGGCGCGCGAGCTTGGCGAGTATGCCATCGTGCACGAACTGCTCCATTTTTCGGTTCCGAACCACGGCAAGCTCTGGAAGAGTCTCATGCGGGCGCATTTGGGCGACTACGAACGGCTGGAATTAAAGATGAAACAAGCGGCGCACAAAATCGCGCCATCCTCTCACCGTTCCCGAGCGACGGCTCATGGATGAAGAAGCGAACCCTTCCTTACGATGCTCTCAGTTTTACCTTATTGAGCTCTTTCTCGATGAAATCGAGGTGCTGAAGGATTAGCTTCTGATTATTCAAGATGAGTTCGTTCTGAGCGGATATCTTCTTCATCCAATCCTGGATTGAGGGTTCAGCGCTTTTCTTCCCTTCCTGGGCGATACTGGATACTCCGATCACCGCAAGAAGCAAAACGAACACTATTACTACAAAGACTTTCCTTGCCATCCCATATCCCTCCTTGCCTTACCTCCCCAACAATCAGAGAAATCGCCCGCAACCGGCCACTCAGGCCGGTCAATTATGTGGACACTTAGAATCTTCGGTCATGTTCGGCAGGCCTTGAGTCCGAATGAGGATTGGACTTGCAGGGCCGCTCGGCAGCTAATCCCAGCGAGAATGGGGACAGCCGCTACTCTCCGAAGAGTGAGAAAACAGCGCAGCGAAAATGGTGACTGTCACTATTTTCCAAAGAAGAAACCCCCACCGTTTCCAGGCAGGGGCTCTCCAAGAGTACTTCCGGTCTTTCAGCTCAAGCCGACGGGGCTCAACTATTTCTTGGCTGCAGCACAAGTCTTGGCGCAGCTCGGATCTTCCAGCCCCATAGGGCAGGTGCCCTTGTTTTTCTTGTCCTTGGCTGAAGCGCTTTTTGTGTTATCCGGTGACACAGAAACAAGTTGGGCTTCAAACCCCAACTCATCGATCGCGCTCTCTACCTTGCTCGCATCTGCCTTCTTCTTGTCGTAGATCACATACACAGCCTTCTTGTCAACGAACGTTTCTGTCCTCACGATGCCGTCAATCTTGCTCATGCCATCCCTTATACTCGTGGCGCAGCCTTCACAGGTCATTCCCTCGACTGAGAAAATTGCTTTCTCGTTCGCGGGTGAACCCTTTCCAAACCAAAGGAACTTCGCTTCAAGCATCCCTGGAACCAGGAACAAAACCACCAAAGCGACAACCAGCATTCTTCTTTTCATGACCCTTCTTTCTCCTTTCCTCTGCAAGTTGAGAAACTCTTGATTAGTTATTCTCTCACACCGTGGCGCAACCGTCAAGACAGAACTGAGTTAGGCGTGCCGTTCGAGCCCGACATTGCGCAGCAGTGCCTTGAACCTTGGGTCGGCCCGAAGGGGTTTGTACGCGGGTTCTACTCCAAGCAGCATGATGCTATTGTCGCGTTCCCGATACGCCCTTTCCAGAGCATCCAGCGCTTCGTTGAATCTGCCGAGCCCGATATAGAGCATCGCAACCGCAGTCCCCGGCACATACGCCTTCTTCGCAATTGTCTCCACCCGCTTCAGAATCACCCCCGCTTCCGCCGTCCTCCGGGCCATGCCATAGATATAGCCCATCTGACAGAGCACAGCAGGAGGCGTCTCGGAAAGGAGCTTCAATCCCGTCTCGTGCTCAAGCACAGCTTCGTCCAGCTTCCCCTGCTGAATGCAAATCATGCTGAGCGCGAAATGCGCATTGGGGAAGTTTGGCTCCATTTCAATGACTTTTCGACACTGCGTGGCGGCCTCTTCCAGCCATCCTGTTCGGAAAAAGACGCCTGCCGTAGATACATTGATTACGAGCGAGAGAGGATCTAGCTCGAGTGCCATTCTGGCCTCCCGAACTGCATCATCAGACCTTCCAGTTGCGCAGAGGTAGCCCGCGTACCACTGGTGCGCCGTTGCGTATCCGGGTTTCAGTTCAATAGCCCGCCGGAATTCTCTGCCTGCGCCATCCCAATCCCAGTGGCGAAGCTGTTTCAAGTAGGCCAACGAAGTGTGGGCCTCTGCAAGTTCCGGGGCAAGCTCCAGCGCCTTCGATGCAGCTCTTTCCGCCTTTTCATAGAGCTCCATGTCGGGGTATTCGCCAAAGCCGGTAAGAATGCCATAGGCATCTGCCAGGCCCGCGTAAGCCAGCGCGTAAGCAGGATCCATATTGATAGCTTCTTCGAAAAGTTCAATAGACTTCTTGAGGCTGGCCGGCGTTCTTTTGTTCCAGTGGTATCGTCCCTTGAGGTAGAGCTGGTATGCATCAATGTCAGTCGTGGAACGCTTCATCAGTGCCGCTATTTCTGGATCAAGGAGCTCCCCCCGCAGCTTTTCGGCGATTGCGAGTGAAATCTCATCCTGAATTGCAAAAACGTCCTGCATCTTGCGGTCGAATCGCTCCGACCAGACATGGTATCCGTCGCGTACATTCACAACCTGGGCTGTGATCCTCAACGTATCGCCTGCCTTTCGCACGCTCCCTTCGAGCACAGTCCGGACGTTAAGTTTCCTTCCGATGTCGCGCACGTCTTCGTTCTTTCCCTTGAAGGCAAAGGCCGAGCTTCTTGCAACGACTCGAAGACCTTCAACATGAGTCAATGCATTGATGATTTCCTCCGCCATGCCGTCGCAGAAATACTCCTGGTCTTTCGCCGGACTCAGGTCCGTGAACGGAAGGACGGCTACCGAAGGGTGCGCTCTCTCTTCTGTGCCGGTCAACCCGGCTTCAAGTCCTTTCTGAATACTTGCCAGGGATGCCAGCAGGTCGGCGATATTCTGATACCTGGATTCGCGATTCTTGGCCAGCGCCTTTCCGACGAGATCATCGAGCTTCCGGGAGACATCGCGTGCCGTGAGCCCGAGAGGTTCCGGCTCTTGGTTCAGGATGGAATACATAATGGCCTCGGGATACTCGTCCCTGAATGGGTGCCGTCCCGAAATCATCTCATAGATGAGCACGCCCAACGCCCAGATGTCGGCGCGGCCATCAGCTTCTTCTCCTCTCAACTGCTCGGGCGACATGTATGAGACGGTGCCGACTGCAGACCCCGCCCTTGTGATTTGTGTCTGCCCGGTGAGCTTGGCAAGACCGAAATCCAGAATCTTCACCTGACCATCTTGAGTCACCAGAATGTTGGCTGGCTTTATGTCGCGGTGGACAATCCGCTGCCCATGAGCTCTCATGAGTCCCCGGGCAATCTGCTCTGTAATGTCCAGCGCATCCATTAGCTCCAGACGACCACGGCTAATCCTCATGCTCAGGGTTTCCCCCCGGTACAAA
The DNA here is from genome assembly GCA_030017955.1 of Candidatus Eisenbacteria bacterium. Lineage (NCBI taxonomy): Bacteria > Candidatus Eiseniibacteriota > Candidatus Eiseniibacteriota bacterium. The sequence continues at coordinate 7,133 of JASEGR010000039.1, read as the reverse complement.
GGCATCACGATGAACATCCGACCGTCGGGAGTTTCATCTATCTCATGTATTGTGCAGATGCTCGGGTGATCCAAAGACGACGCGGTTTGCGCCTCCTGGACAAAACGCTGTTTCGCTTCGGGGTCTCTCGTAAGCTCCGGAGAGAGAAACTTAAGAGCGACCGAGCGCCTGAGCCGGGTATCTTCCGCCGCGTAGATTACTCCCATCCCGCCCATCCCGATCCGCTCAGACACCCTGTAGTGCGAAATGGTTTTGCCTGTAATGTCTTCCATCGCCCTTACACCTCAAACATGTTCACTGTCTTCTCATGACCACAAGGGTGATATCATCCATCTGCGGACGTTTTCCAGCATGTCCCTTGATAGACGCGATTATCTTGTCGATCAGATCTGAAGCCGATTTCTGCCGGTTCTCAATAAGAAGCTGCTCAATCCGTTCCTCACCGTACTCTTCACCTGACTGATTCACCGCTTCCGTCACGCCATCGGAAAACACGACGACTGTGTCTCCTGGATTGAATTGCACACATGTCTCTTCGTAGGGAAACCGCTCGACACAACCAAGGATGATTCCACCGACATCAAGCCGCACAAGCTTGTCTGGCTCTCTCTCACTGGAGGTAAGCATCAGGGGCCACTCGTGGCCCGCGTTGCAGTAGCACAGCTCGTGCCTTCGGCTGTCCAGGATTCCGTAAAAGAGTGTGGCGAACTTCTGTGAGTCCGTGCTGAGATAAAGAAGAGTATTGGAGCGGCCGAGACACTCTTTGGGATTCGATTTCAGCAGACTCTGTCCGCGTATTGTGGCCTGGAGGTTTGCCATGAGAAGGGCAGCCGGCATTCCCTTTCCAGAAATATCACCCAGGCAGAACGCGAATTTCTCTCCATCCATAGGCATGAAGTCGAAGTAGTCTCCTCCGACGACTTCCGCGGGGATGCTTCTGCCTGCAATATCGTATCCTGGGACATCAGGCGATGTCTTAGGCAGAAGCCCGAGTTGAATTTCAGAAGCGAGTCTCAGCTCCTCCCGCATCCGGCCAAGCGCCTGCTCTTCTTCATACAGCCGGGCAGTCTCGATGAGCTGCGCCGATTGTGCCGCCATGATGGCAAGAAGTCTCTGGTCTTCCTCGACGAACCCAGTGGCACTCCTCTTGTTATAGAGAGTGAGCACACCCTTGAGCTCAGACTTGATGAGAAGAGGTACACACAGGAGCGAGCTAACCGTGTCACCCCACTGAACACCTTTGAATCTGACATCACCTGGTGGATCATTGATAAGAAGAGGGCACTTATTCAAGAACATCCAGCCAAGGAGTGACTCGTTGAAATGGAGGGGCTGATGTCCCGTAGAGCTCACCATCGTACGGATCAATGTCTTCATTGGCTGGCTTGCTTTTTCGTCAACGAGCGTCAGGACACCTTGCTCGGCATTGACTGCCCGCACGGACCTGCGGATGATTGTGTCCATCACTTCCTGCGAGTTATAAGATGCACCGATAGCGCGTGCAAGATCGTTCAGGATGGTCAGCTCTTCTACGGCGCGCCTGAGCCTTCTGTTTTCGTCTTCGAGTTCATGCGAAGGCGCAGGGGAAGTGTCGGGTTTGGACACTGTCTGTTTTCCTCTCTCCTTCATCCGTGCAGGGTCAGATGAGGGCCTGCCGGTTATGGGCATTCATGTCCCCTGTTTCAGGGAAAAACCACAAGTTCCTGACCGGCCGAAATTGCGACCCCAGCCGAGAGATTGTTGAAGCTCATCAGGTCTTGAACGCTCACTCCGTAAGCATTGGCAATATCCTTCAATGTCTCACCCTTTTGCACTATGTGAGTAGCAGGTCTCGAGGCCTCCGGGCCGAATCGCTGAAAATATCCGACCAGACCTCTTGCGAGAAGGCGGGCGAATTCCTTCTGAAATTTGGAATCTTTGAGGAGACTCGCCTCCTTCCGGTCAGTTATGAATGCCGCCTCGACCAAAACCGACGGGATTGCAGGCGACTTGAGAACCGTAAATCCGGCTTGTCTGACACCTCTCGTTACCAGTTCTGGGTGAGTCCTGACATTATCCACCACGCTCTCGGCAAGACCCGAGCTTCTCTTCACTGTGTCGTTTTGCCTCAGGTCATAGAGAATTGAGACCAGGTCATCATTTGCTTCCTCAGGCACTCCTCCAATCAAGTCTGCCGCATTCTCCATTCTCGCAAGTTCTCTTGCCTCTTCGTCAGTTGCGCCGGTGAGGGAGAGAAAGTAAACTTCAGTTCCCCGCCCACTCTTTCCACGGCAAGCATTCGCATGTATGCTCACAAAAATATCCGCCTGCCGCTCTTTTGCAATTGCTATTCTCTTCCTCAAGGCAAGGAAGTAATCACCGTCGCGCGTAAGAAACGCTTTGTAGCCGGGAATACTGTTTATCTCATCGGCGGCCTTTCTTGCCAAGGCGAGACAGACATCCTTCTCCCGAAGTCTCTTGTAGCCGATAGCTCCAGGATCCTCGCCGCCGTGTCCAGGGTCAATGACGACTATCTTTACTTTTTTCTTCTTCAGTGAAATGATTGCCTTCTCTTCTTCCTTCTTTTTCTCCGGGGCTGCTTCCCTGAAAACGTCCAGAACAATTCTGTCGGGCTTGTCCTTGATCTTCGGGAGGGAGAAGATTTTGTATTTTGATTCCTTGTCGAGCTCGATTACGACTTGAACGACATTCTTTGAAGACTCAGTAAATGAAATGTGCCGCACAAGGCCGTCTCGAACTTCTTTTTTCTCCTGGCCGGGTGAGACTGTCAGGTTTCCTATTTCAATGGCAATTCTGGGAGGATTCTGAAGAAGATACTCTTTGTAGGCGGCTCGTTCGGAAAGATCCAGCACAATTCTCGTGTGATCAGGGGCTGTCCAGTACCTCGTTTGAAGCAGGGCTGGCCTGGCTTGAGCCGTTCCCAACGGCAAGAGAACAGAAGCGAGGCCGATAAGAATGAGGAGATTCTTTCTTGAGTTCTTCAAAACCTGTCTAGTCAATGGCAACAACCTTTATTCCGTTTTCTTCCAGAATCCTGGCTGTGACTCCTGAGCCCTCGATGTCCTTCCCTTTTCTTACAATCCTCCCAAAACCGCACGACGGGCTTCCCTGCTTGAGGATAGCTTCCTTCGCACCGTACTTCTGGGCAATCCTCAGGAACTCCTTTGCTCCCCTCACAAACTGTTCGGTTACATCTTGTCCGTCGCGATTCACTACTCTTGATGTTCCACTCAGAACGCTGGACCCGCCACCGGTCTCGATTTCAGCAGGACTCCTCGGAGTACTCAGCCCCCCAAGCTGTTCAGGACATGCTGGAATGGCATTCCCTGTTCTAACAAGAGTCTCGACAGCTATGTTTGCACAGTTGGCTCCATCCCATCGGCAATTGAACCCGGCAAGGCAGGCACTAACAATAATCATGGCAATCCCGCAGGAGAAAGACAATCAGGAACACAGTCGAAACCTGAGATTTTCCCAAAGCGCGGTAGTCCCTCTCAGGTCAGCCGTGACTATCTGTTTCGATCAAAACCCTATCAAATTGGGGATGAAGGAGTCAAGAACACTGCGAGAAAATAGGAAGGAGACTACTTCACAAGAACAATGCGGATCGTTTTGGCATAGCTGCCAACATCGAGTTTCACAGAATAGACATTAGCAACTGAGAGTGTCGCTGCAGCAGGGATCCACGAAATCCGTCAGTGCCCTTGCTATTTCAGTCTCACAATGCAGCGAGATTCTGTGAGCGAGCCGGCCTTGAATCGACAGACGTAAACGCCTGAAGGAACCTTCCTCCCGTTCTCGTCCCGACCATCCCAAGATATTCGATGAAGCCCCCTACCCAGACGGGAATTCACAAGCGTCCTCACGGCCGCTGGACAAGAGAGAGAACAAGGGTGACAATGAAGAGGCTAATGAATCGCATAGAGCTGTTGTAGCCCGTCAATTCGACTCACAAGAAGAAATCTGCAGGCATCGAGGAAGCCTACTTCCCTCGGCATAGACATGTTCTGTCGAAGCATCATGTTCCCTCTTTCGTCGAGGAGCACAAGCTCCCCGGCACGACGTCTAGGTGTAGCATAGAGCAACGCCGTGCGCGTTGCCCCCTCACAAACGCTAATGCCAACAAGGTCGAGAAGCGTGTTAGATTCTCTGAATTCCTTTATGTGATCTTGCGGCTCAATTACCCTTGACCAGAGAAGAGCCCCAGTGGATGCATCAAAACACTCTGCCTTGGTTTCCATGGGCGTATGGCTTGGCTCGGGGGGTTCTCTCAATATCCCTGGCACATAGGAGAAAATGACAAGTCTTGAGCCATCCCTGGAACACTTGACGAAAAGCGGCGCAAATGGCGAGTTTCTGTCAAAAGACTTTTCCCAAGCCAGCCCACCCGTCTTCAGATCGTAGACCCAAAGGGTTATTTGAAGTGGAATCCTGCTTGTCCGGTCATACGCTACTCTTTTGTCAAGTCCCACTCGCGCCGCGAAGTCGCCGCAGGCATCAAAAGGGAGGGCGGTCGCACCGTACTGCCCACCGCTAAACGGACCTTCAAGTCCCAGAAGTTGGTTTCCAGATGAATCAAAGATGACAAATCCATCTGGCGGGGTTGAACATGAGTCTCTTGAAACCACCACGCCCGCCCCAGGTCCAGGGAACCCGGTTGAAGGAAGCTCAAAACCGCCACAGTTCCTCCACGACCACACCTTTATCCCGTTCGTCTCACTCTCGGGATAGGAGATGCCAAACTCGTACGTCCTAAGCTCCCCCACATTCGTTGCGATCACGTAAACATCGTAATCGTTATCCTGTGCAGCTGCCGAGGTAACTATGTCTCCACAACCTGTAATACCCGATGTAGAGCAACTGGCCTTTGCCAAATGAGGCCTGACATGAAGAGCCAGCCTCGCATCAGCATTCAGACCAGCAAGGGAGCTCTGAACTCCGATCCAGAGGGAAAACAGAAGGAAAACAACCGACGGGATCAACAGGTTCACAACATCAGACTTGAGTTTGGATTTCATAGGGTTTCTCCAATCATCTAGAACCAGACTATGTCACCCCCCCCAAGTGTCAAGGGAAAACTGCAATTTGAATAAATGCTAAGCATGGACACATGCTATCAAACTTTCCTGACCTCTTCCAGTGCTTTGCGCCCATTTCGGTGATGCGGCCGTCTCCGGGGCCCGGAGATGTCTTTGAACCGACTTTCCGAAAATTTCTGGCCTCCATTCTTGGACGAGGGAGCGACCCGGGGAGGTTCCCCTCACCTCAATTCTCTCCCCGGAGGGGAGAGGAGAAACTAGAAGCGGGGCAAGTACCTGCATCTGCAGATTTTCTTGCCCCGCCTGATCGTCGTTGCGAAAAGACTGTTTTCTCGGAGCCTAGTCAGTCTTCACTGCGATGAACATTGTGTAATTGCCTCTTGAAACAAGGAAGACGATCGGTTTTCCGGACGCCTTTCCTTTTGAGATAGCCTTGTTGAACTCGCCTACAGTCTTTGTGGCAGTATCATTGACTTCGACGATGACATCTTTTTCGGCAAAACCGGCTTCATCCGCCGGCGAGCCGGACTCTACACCCGTCACAAACACGCCCTCATCGACCTTGAGTTTGAGCTCCCTTGCGGCATCCGGAGTCAGGGCATCAACCTTGAGCCCCAGCCAATCTTGCGGTTTCTCTTCCTCTTTCGCAGCAACCGCAGCTTCGGGTCTCTGCCCAACCGTCACGGAGAGCTCTTTCTTAGCCCCATCTCTCAGGACAACGAGTTTCACTTTCGCATTCACGTCCGTATCTGCGACCTTTATTCTGAAGTCACTCACATCCTTCACTTTCTTCCCGTCAAACTCGATGATTATGTCTTTCACTTTGAGGCCTGCTTTGTCTGCAGGAGTCCCGGCCTCGACACTTCCGACCACAATTCCCTTTGCATCCTTGACGCCCCAGGTCTCGGCAAGCTCCGGCGTAAGTTCTTGCGGAAGAATCCCAAGATATCCTCTGACAACCTTGCCGTGGGAAATCAGCTGGTCGCTCACTTTCCTTGCGAGGCTAGTGGGTACCGCAAATCCCAGGTTCTGTGCCCCGTAGGTAATTGCAGTGTTAACGCCAACCGCTTCACCTCTCATATTCACGAGCGGCCCCCCGCTGTTTCCGAAGTTTATGGCCGCATCAGTCTGAATGAAGTTCTGCAGCTGTGGACCTCCGCCTTGTATGGCCAGGTCGCTTCTTCCCTTGGCGCTCACTATCCCGAAAGTGACGGTGCCCTCAAGCTTTCCGAACGGGCTTCCGATGGCAATGACCCAATCTCCAACGCGAAGTTCGTCGGAGTTTCCGAACGGGATCGCCGTCAGCTTATCTGCGTCTATCTTGATGACTGCAAGGTCGGTATTGGAATCTGCTCCGACGACTTTCCCCTTGAATTTCCTGCCATCATGCAGGGTCACTTCTACTGCATCCGCATCCCGAATCAAATGGTTCGCAGTGAGAATGAAGCCGCCTTCACTTATGACAAAACCTGAGCCGGAGTTCGGGACGACTCTTTCTCTCTGCTGCAATCTGGGGAGATCAGGAAAGAGTCTTCTGAAATATTCTTCAAAAGGACCCTCGAACCGGAAGTCATGCGGAGAGGACGTGACTTTCCTTTTTGTGTCAATCTGGACAACCCCTGGAAGAACGCTTTGAACCACATCTGCAAGTGACGGCAGACCCGCAGCAGACGGAAGCGGAGCCACGTTCTTTGCCTGGCTTGACGAAGAAAGATTGAAGGCGCCAGACATTATGAACCCTATGACAATGCCAACCGACACAAGCCCCAGAGCTACAAGACCCCACTTTGCTGACCTCATCGATTTCACAAAATCAGACATGATCCTCCTCCTCTTTTCTTGGATTATTCGGTTCCAACCTACCGTTTGACTATCACCCGATACCCCACACCCCTTGTGGTTTCTCCAAGAAGTTTGCGCAATCTGCCCGGCGGTTTCCTGATGGGAAGAAGAGCCGGAACCGGAACAAGCTGGCTTCACAGCTGGAGAAATGGATCTTCCCAGTGTCGTGTCCCGGAAATTCCTTGTATATGTCTTTGCCCCAGGACACGACACTTTCATAGGGGCTTCTCGCCCCTCTGACGCTTCAGGATG
>JASEGR010000038.1 GCA_030017955.1 Candidatus Eisenbacteria bacterium | reverse complement strand
GTGCACCGTTCTGGGGCAATGTCAATGTCAACCTATTTATGTTACGGTGCACTAGATGTACACCAACGTCAAGCGGCACAAATAGAATTGGGTGCTGGGTAAACCCAACACCCAATCAGCCGCTATCCAGGTGCGCGTTCCCGGATAGGCAGCATTCCACACACTCACCGGCAGTCTCAGCCGGAAACTACGTCTCCGGCCCGCCGCGAAAACACCCCACCTACCTACAATGACAAAAACCAACCAACGCTCGGGAGGCAAGAATCAACTCCACAGTGTCCCTCCCTCCCAGCCACCGTAGTGCTCTTACCTCCCACAGAGATGTTGTTAATCAACTTCAGACTGTCAGTTAGCGCAAAATGTATGCCAGAAAGAGCTAGTTCGCGCTTGTTGTTGTAACAGGCTTTTGTTCAAGCAGTTACGCATGTTCTTTTGCATTCCGGATAGCACAAGCAATCTCCATGCACGGCCGAACCTGACAAATTGTCAGGCTTTCATGCGACATGGATCGGAAAAGTGGACAAAATGTCAGGCAAAGAGAGAGCAACGGGTTGGCGTCTTACTGAAGGTGGGTGGCGGGAGACACGGAGCGGCATCGACGGCGGCGTTCGCAATCAGCCGATCACGATTCCTGGCTTTCCTGAATCTTCCTGGAGATTGTTCTGGGATTTATTCCAAGGATTCTGGCCGCTTTTGTCTTGTCGCCTTCTGAATACCTTAGAGTTTCTTCAATGACTCTTCTTTCGATCTCCTCCATCGTTGCCCCGAGAGGGAGAACGATCTCTGTCTCCTTGCTTCTGCTCCCCTCAATCTCGACCGGCAGATCGGAAGCAAGGATCGTCGATTTTCTTGCCAGGACAACCGCTCTCTCAATCGCGTTCTCCAGCTCCCTCACGTTCCCGGGCCAATGGTATGATTTCAAGGCATGTTCGGCCTCTCTGGAGAAACCGCTTAACTCTTTCCTGTTCTTTTCTCTGTAGATCTTGAGAAAGTGATTGGCCAGAACGGGCAAGTCTTCTTTCCTCTCTCTGAGAGGAGGCATATCTATCGTTATGACATTCAGTCTGTAGTATAGGTCCTGCCGGAATTCCGCATTTTTAACCGCTCCAAGCAAATCCCTGTTGCTCGCCGAGATTATTCTTACATCAACTCTTGTTGTCTTCGTGCTGCCGAGCCGCTCAAACTCCCCGTCTTGAAGGACTCTCAGCAGCTTCAGCTGAGTGGCTTTTGAGGTTTCTCCTATCTCATCGAGGAAAAGCGTCCCTTCATCCGCGACCTCAAACCTACCTGCCTTTCTGGCAGATGCACCCGTGAAGGCGCCCTTTTCGTACCCGAAAAGCTCTGCCTCAAGAAGTGTCTCGGGAAGGGCAGCGCAGCTCACCGGGACGAACGGACCGTCTTTTCTAATACTTCGTCTGTGGATTGCCCGTGCGGCAACCTCCTTTCCGGTTCCGCTTTCGCCCTGTATCAGCACGGTTGCAGAGCTCGCTGCCACAAGTTCCACCATCTCCTTTACCTTCCGTATCGCAGTGCTCGTTCCAATAATCTTCTGCTCATATCTATCAGCAAGCTCTTCTTCAAGAGATTTCACTCTGCTTTCAAGCCGCTGCCTTTCGAGCGCATTTCTTACGGCTGTTGTCATGACCACTCTCTCGAACGGCTTCTGAATGAAGGCGTACGCTCCGGCAGCCCCGGATTCGAAGGCGATATCTGTGGAGCCGTAAGCAGTCATGATAATGGCTTCAATAGAGGGCCTGATCTTCTTAGCTTCTCTGAGAAGACTCAGACCATCCATTCCCTCCATCTTGACATCTGCAACCAGGACATTCACAAGCCGTTCTGCAAGGAGTTCAAGGGCCTTGCGGGCGTTCTCGGCGAGGAATACCTTGTATCCTTCTTTCGAAAAAATCCGCGAAAGTGATTCTCTTACTTCGCGCTCATCATCTACCACAAGAATAGAATCCAGTAGAGTCACCCCCCAAAGGAAAGGTCGGGGTTCCAGCCTGGGTCAACTTCAACGGGTAACCCAAAACCGATTTGTTGACTCGATCGCCGGCCCCTGACTTGATTCAATCTCACGCAATCTCTCCAGTCGGAATGGTAAAAAGGACGGCCGTACCCTTGCCGGGAACACTCTTCAGAGTGATCTCGCCGCCGTGTTCCCTGGCTACTTCGCGTGTGACCGGAAGCCCAAGCCCCGTTCCATGCTCTTTTGTGCTGAAGAACGGAACAAAAACGTTTTCTATATCTGCTTCGTGAATCCCAACGCCGGTGTCAGAAATCTCTACCTCGACCCGCCCCTCGCTCTTTCTCGTAAGAATCTTTATTTCGCCGCCTTTCGGCATCGCCTCCATGGCATTCTTAACCACATTGATAAATGCCTGTCTCAGCTGGTTCGCATCACCGGGGACACGCGGGAGAGAACCATCGAGGTTTGTGGTAAGCTTGACTCTGTGAGATTCCAGCTCGCCTCTGAGGAAACCGATAAGTTGCAAAAGAACGGCATTGATATTCACCTGCTCGGTTCTGAGTTTCTGGAGCCGCGCAAACTGAAGGTACTCGTCCGACACTCTCTTGAGTCTTTCAACTTCATTTCCAATAGACGACAGAAGAATTCTTGCCTCAGCCGAGTCTGGTCCTTTGCACTTCTCTATCTCGTCTTTGAGGAGGTCTGTGTTCAGGGCAATGGAGGTAAGCGGGTTCCTTACCTCGTGTGCAAACTTTGCCGAGAGCATGTTCCTGGCTGTGAGCCGTTCTGACCGGGCCGCGTACTCAGTCCACCTCATCCTCTCCTCAGCCCTGACGTTTTCAGAGACAACTCTCGAAACAATGAGAGCAGCGCCGACCAGCGCTGCCACAATTAGAATCCGAAGGCCGGTGAAATACCAAATGCTTCTATGGATAAGCCTGGCTGCTTCGGAATATGGAACTGCGACCGCGACCGTCCAAACCTTCTGCCCGACTCTTGCAGGATGGAAGGCAACGAACTCCTTCACAGCCGATTTCACAGAGAGCTCCCCGATTCCCGGAAGACCTTCTGTCATTCTTCTTTCCAACTTCATGTCTTTGTGACACTTGCCGCATCCCTTTTGCGAAACCGAAACATTTGCAAACATCATCTCAGGATGCTTTGGACTTGCTATGACATTGCTTTTGTCGTCGATGATCCATGCGTCGCTATCCTTGGCGGAGCCGGCCTCAACGAATTCCGGTGTGCTTAGTTTGGCAAGAGGGATTATGGCGACAATGCTTCCATCGAGGACGCCGCCGTGCTTCATGGGCATAGCAAGAGCAATCTCTCCTCCGCGCCCTGCCTTATCGTAGATGTCGCTGATTGCAACGGGTTGGTTGTCTGCCAGAGCAAGCAGGAGGGGTTTGAGTTCTTTTCTTAACCCTTCAGAGATGGGGCCGCCGCGAGCAGAGACAATGACCGTGCCAGCCGTATCGACCAGGCAGAGGTCATCTATCATGCTCGAAAGTCGCGCCAGACTTCGCTGAAGCTCGTGTTTCGCGCCGGGAGAGCCCGGACTTCCGATCTCATCCTCGGAACACATAAACTCAAGCGTCATTTCGAGGTCTTCGAAGTGACGGCTTACGCTTCTTGCGGTCACTCTGGCGAGAGTCAGCCGCCTATGATTGAGCTCTACGGTAAGCTTGGCTTCGTTCGCCTTCGACTGCCTGTGGACGATGAAGAAAACTGCGAGGATTACGAGGCCGGCGACAACCCAGGTCAGCAGAACCCAGTTAAACTGTTTTCGCTCCATGGGGCCTCTTTGCTCGAATTCTCTGGAGAGCGTGAAGGGAAGAGAGCAGGCCGGGCCTATTCACCCCCTATGATTTCAACATTTGCCCTGGGCAAAATGACCTTTTCGCCGCTGGCGAACTCAAGTTCCAGCACCCTAACCTTTGATTCAGTCTCAAGGGTCCTGAGCTCCGGGGGAAGTGACGTAACCTTTCCGATCTTTCCGAAATCGGGCTGCCTTATCACTCTCACAACACTTCCAAGAGAGAGTCCCTGAGAAGAAGGAAGTGAGGCAATATCCTTCTCTCCGGCTCCATCAAATGGCACGACTATCTCGGGCCTCAACACGCCCGCGCGTATCTGAGTAGCTCCGGTGGCAGAGGCTTTCTTGCCGCTGAGTTCCTTGAGGAGTCCAAACGTTCTCTCGGCCATCGGCATTCTTCCAAATCCTTCTGTGATTATGATCGTAATTCCTTTCTCTTCCGAGCCGGTAATCGCAACACCGAGGTCGTACCCAAGGAATGTCCTCAGGTCCTTGTCGTCGAGACCGCCGACAATGATAGCCTTTGCACCACGCTCTCGTGCCCGCTCAATTGCCGAATAGGTCACGATCGAGCCGCCTACCACAATCTTCCTGTCAACATCGTTTCCGATTTCACTGTCGGTAAGCGCGTCATCCGGAGCCTGAGCTGCAAAGTGAATTTGGCCGGCAGTTTCGCCGCCTACTCCAAAGATGCCCTGAATGAAGCTTCCGAAGGCCTCCACCGTCACGCCTTCTTCGGCTTTGACGGCGCACACCTTGCCGTCAATGTAGGCCGTTACCTTGACCGGGATGGGCGGCTGCCTCAGGATTGCCTGACCTGTTATGTCGGAAACGGCTTCAAGTGTGCATTCGCAGGTCGCCTTGGCTTCTGACTTGAACAGCCCGAAGAAACTCTTGCTCCTCGCAATGACCTGACCATTCTTAAGATGGTCTCCCATCTTGACCAAAAGACAGCCGCCGACATCAGCAGGCGGAAGTCCGAGTATGTTCGAGAGGTTGACAGTCTCGACCTGGCCCGGGAGCTCGGTCGATGCGACATCAGTCTCGGCAGTTACCTTGTCTCCCAGCTTGACAAGCACCTTGCCTTTCAGAGGGAGCTTTCTTTCTCTCCTCAGCAGGACACTCCTGGTGACTGTAAGGCCCGGCGTGTATGCGTGTGCCAAAGGTCTCTCCTACTCCGGGTAAGCAGAGATAGCTCTGCTCCATTCCCGGAGTTTTGAAATGAGTTTTTCCCTGCTCTCAGGAAGAAGAAAAGGTCTCCTTCCTCTGCAGTCAATGATTATGCCCACGACTCCGCCTCTCACCTTGATCTCCCCGCTCCTCGGAAGTCCCTGCCCCAGCTCAAAGCCCCTCTCCAATTCGTATTTCAACTTGGCGTCTGCGCCCAGCCCGAGAGGAACGAGAGCCATCTCTCCGAACTTTATCTTTCTCTCCTCTGTTTCTCCGGTTGGAGAAGAGAGCTTCACTGAAAGACACTCGCTCCTCTCCTTCCCTTGCCCGATTGGAGCAATGCATGTTCCGAGCTCAATAAGGCAATCATTCTTGAAGACCTGGCTTGCCGCCCTTCTGTGAACCGTTGAAAGGACCCCGAGCTGAGGCATCATGAATATGCTGTCGACAGCAAGGGATGTCACCCCTTCCGGCAGGAACGAATCCACTAGAAGAAGCGCGGCCTGCGCTCTCCTCGGAGCATGGGACAAGATTCCGCCGCTTCCGACAAGCAGATTCAGCGTTTCAAGGTTCACCAGCGTCTCGCCCGAAGTCTCCTGCTCGAAGGTGTCGGATATTGTCCTCTGCTGCTGGACTCCTTTAAGCCCGACCGCAAGGAGCTTATGCTGCACAAATGCCAGCCTCAGTGCCTCTCTTGCGATGGCATGCTCCACCAGGAGCTCCTCGAGAGTCTGAGGTATCGTCGTGGGTCTTATCATCTTGTTCTTGATCCTGTTGCGCAGATCTGTTTCATCCATCTCAAAAGGAACCCATCTCACAATGTTCTCAATCCCTGCCTCTGCAAGGACATTCGAGATTGAATAGCTCATTCCGAGATTTGCGCTCACAGTCCTGTTGAAAACGCCTTGAAAAACGGAGAAGACATCGGTCGTAGCACCGCCTATGTCCACTCCGACCACTTCGATCTTCTCCTCCTTCGCTATCCCCTCGACGATTGCGCCGACGGCACCGGGAGTAGGCATGATTGGGACATTGGTCCAGGACATGAGTTTCTTATACCCCGGGGCGTGCGCCATCACGTGCTCAAGGAAAAGATCGTGGATCTTCGTTCTCGCCGGACGGAGGTTCTCTACCTCAAGGACAGGCCTGATGTTGTCTGTGATGACAAGAGCAGTTTTATCTCCGAGTCTGTCCTCAACAATCTTTCTTGCATCGATATTTCCTGCGTAGATTACCGGAAGATCAAATCCTGCCCCCAACCTTGCCTTCGGGTCAGCGGCGCTGATAAGCTCAGCCAATTCGGCAACGTGAGCAGTCGTTCCACCGTCAATTCCGCCGGAGAGCAGAATCATATCGGGTCTCAAGTGCCTTATTCTGGCTATCTTCTCATGGGGGCGTCTTCCGTCGTTCGACGCGATAACGTCCATCACGATTGCGCCTGCTCCCAGAGCTGCCCTCTGAGCGGATTCCGCGGTCATGCTCTTCACCACGCCGGCAACCATCATCTGAAGTCCGCCGCCCGCGCTGGAAGTTGACAGGTAGAGGTCAACACCTTCGCCGCCATTCCTGGGAGTGACTATTGTCTCACCATCAAGAATCTTTCTCCCCGCGATCTCTTCAACTTCTCTAACAGCATTGAGAACTCCCCTGGTAACATCTTCGAATGGAGCCTCGACAGTAGTCGGCGCCTCGCCTCTTGCGATCAGCCTGTAGTCTTCTCCGGTCCTCTCAACAAGAATCGCCTTGGTCGTCGTGCTTCCGCAATCAGTTGCTAGAATGGCGTCTATGTTTTCCCGGTCCACGGAAGTCATCATTTCCCTCTCGTCCTGAGCTTCTCTCCGACCTTCTTGCTTACCCGCGACACGAGTCCTGGGTGCGCAGCCCTGAAACGTTTCTCCTCTGCCTGCTTCTCCTTGTCAAAAGCCTCGATCTTGTCCATCAGAAGGTCAACATTCTTTCTGTCTTCCATCAGTCTGACAAATCTACCATAATTGGGGACACTGAAGAAAGTTCTTACGAATGGCTCGAAAAAGACGACTACCTGGCTTCCAAGGAACGTGAGCGGCTTGCTACTTTCGAGAAACACTATAGCAGGTACTCCCATCCTTAAGTCAACGATTCTCCTCGCAAGACTGTCAACAATGGCCATGTCCTGTTCTGAAAGCGCATTCATCCCGTCTCCGGCGGCAACGGTCGGAGATCCGGCCTGCGACAAGACGCTGGATTTGTCTTTTGCTCTCTTCGTCCGCTCTGCCTCGGAACCCAGTCTCTCTCTCACGAATCCGAGGACTTCCTCCCTGTTTTCCCGAAACCTTACCCTTGTAACCCTGTACGGTTCAAGCCAGGAGGACTTGAGAAACGGACTGAGTGTGATTCCATGCCTGTCATGAGAAAAGGACTGAAAACTGGACCAGGGTTTCTTGCTTTTCGAGAAGCGCGTCCCGACCAGGATGCCGTCCTTGTCAAGCACATACGATGTCGGAAAGAAAAATGAGCCAAGAGCAAAAAACAGAATCACGAAAGACATGACCCCGAACAAATAGTCTTTCGTGGAGACATATACTCCGAACGCGACCGCAACAAAAAGCACAATAATAGACACCGCCAGGAACTTGCTCTGGGAAACCGGATTGATGTTCCAGGCAAGAGTGCGATCTACCCTCTGTGGCTCTTCCATTTCAAAACCAGCTCCCTTGCCGCCCGCGCCTCGTCCAGTCTTCTCACGGGTGTCGTGACTGGCGCAGTCTTCAGGATGTCGGGCGACCTCTCTGCCTCTCCCACAATTTGCTTCAAAGCATCTATGAAAGCGTCGAGCGATGCCCGATCCTCGGTCTCAGTGGGCTCAATCATAAGAGCTTCCTCCACTATGAGAGGAAAATAGATGGTGGGCGCGTGCATTCCAAAGTCCAGGAGCCGCTTGGCAACATCCAGGGTCCGCACTCCGTTTGCCTTGAGTCTCCTCCCGGAAAGCACGAACTCATGCATGCACGGGCCGGGATATGGAACGTCAAACAGCTTCTCGAGCGACTTGAGCAGGTAGTTTGCATTCACGAGCGCAGCTTCGCTCACTTCTTTCAACCCTTCATTTCCGAGCATCAGAATATATGTGAAGGCCTTCACAAGGACACCGAAATTCCCGTAGAAGCTGTGAACCGGCCCGATCGAGTCTCTCTTCTTCCAGTCAAGTTTGAAAGTCCCTTCTTTCGATACAACTCTGGGAACAGGCAAAAACTGTTCAAGCTTTTCGTTGACCATGACAGGTCCTGAACCAGGACCACCGCCGCCGTGAGGAGTTGAGAACGTCTTGTGCAGGTTAATGTGGACCGCATCAAACCCCATGTCTCCTGGCTTCACGATGCCGACAAGCGCATTGAGGTTTGCTCCGTCGAGATACATTATGCCGTCAACGGAATGGATCAGCTCGGAGATCGGAAGGATACTCTTTTCAAAAAGTCCAAGCGTATTCGGATTCGTGAGCATGAGTGCTGCCACATCATCATCAACGAGCTTCTTCAGCTCTTCGAGGTCAACTCTTCCATCCGGCGATGATTTCACCTGGACGACCTGAAACCCTGAGAGAGCCACGCTTGCAGGGTTTGTTCCATGCGCCGAATCAGGAACAATCACTTTCTTCCTGCTTCGCTTCTTCTTTCTGTGATACGCGGCAACCATGAGCATTGCCGTGAGCTCACCGTGAGCACCGGCCGCAGGCTGAAGAGTCCCCGCATCCATCCCGACAATCTCTTTCAAGAGCTCGCACAATTCATACATCAGTCTGAGTGCACCCTGGGAGCCGCTCGCCGGCGTAAGGGGATGAAGTCCTTGAAACCCGGGAAGTGATGAGGTTTCCTCGTTCACCTTGGGGTTATACTTCATCGTGCATGAGCCAAGAGGATAGAATCCTTTGTCAACATGATGATTCAATGCCGAGAGTCTCGTGAAGTGCCTGACGGCCGCCGCCTCAGAAACTTGCGGAAGTTCCGCCTCTTCCTCCCTCAGAAGATTTGACGGGATGATTTGAGACGCATCTACTTCCGGAACGTCCAGCTCGGGCAACGTGTAACCCTTCTTCCCCTCGCTGCTCAGTTCGATTATCAACTTTTCCTCGACGCTGTTCACTTCATTCTCCACCTTCCCCTTACCAACCTCTCCCCAACGGGGAGAGGAACAAGGTGAGGGGGTTGCACTTCTACCAGAATCGACGCCACTCCCGTCTTTTCTTGCCGAGAATTGCCAGTCATGCGCGCCTCAACGATTCTGCGAGTTTAAGGATGTCATCCTTGGTCCTTTTCTCGGTGACCGCAACAAGAAGAAAGTTCTTGTAAGCAGGACCAAGAAGCGAGAGACCAACGCCTGCGAGCACTCCTTTTCTCAAAGACTTCTTGATCACCTGCGCGGCGGGCACGGGACATTTCACTGCGAATTCATTGAAAGCCGGGCCTCGGAAGGCGATTGAGAAACCTTCAACCTCTGATATGCACTTCCTGGCAAAATGCGCCTTCATGAGGCACTGCTTTGCGACCTCTTTCAGGCCGTCTTTTCCCATAAGAGAAAGATATATGGCAGACGAAAGAGCAAGCAGGGATTCATTCGTGCAGATGTTGGATGTCGCTTTTTCCCTTCTGATGTGCTGCTCCCTGGTCTGGAGAGTGAGCACAAAGCCTCTTCTGCCGTCCAAATCAACCGTCTCTCCGACAAGCCTTCCCGGCATCCTCCGGACCAAGTCCATTTTGGTCGCGAAGAAGCCAAGCAAAGGGCCGCCGAAATTCATGCCGTTTCCAAGCGGCTGGGCTTCTCCGACTGCTATGTCTGCCCCGTACTTCCCGGGCGGCTTAAGTAGAGCCAGGGAAATTGGATTTACCACCGAGACGAGGAGCCCGCCTCCGTCATGAATGAATTCCGAAAAGTGCGAGGGATCTTCCAGTAAGCCAAAAAAGTTCGGGTGCTGGATGAAGATTGCATCGAATTTCGAAGCATCAAACCGTGAGAGATACTCTCTGTCAGTCACTCCATCTTTTGCCGGTATTGTCTCGACTTTTATTCCTGAGACTTTCAGGTAAGTCTCAATCACATTCCGGTAAAATGGATTAACGGAGAAGCTCACCAGAACCCTCTTCCTCCCTTTCACGGAAGCGGCAAGAAGAGCGGCTTCAGCGCATGCGGTAGCCGCATCATAGAGCGATGCATTCACTGCATCCATGGACGTTAGCTCGGCCATCATCGACTGGTATTCAAAAATCGCCTGGAGAGTTCCCTGACTCACTTCCGGCTGGTATGGAGTGTACGAAGTGGCAAACTCCGACCTCGACGAAATAAACGGGATGGCTGATGGCACAAAGTGATCGTAGATGCCTCCCCCGAGAAACGACACGTATCTCGAAGAATCAAGATTAAGTGAAGAGTACGCGGACAGCTTCTTTATTACTTCAAGCTCTGACAGCGCCTTTGGGAGATTCAGAGAGAGATGCATTCTCAAATCTGCGGGAATCGGGGACAGGATTTCTTCAAAGGAGGAGATGCCCACCGCTTTCAGCATCTCTTCTCTTTCTTTCTTGCTGGTCGAAATGAACGGATGCATGCTTCTCTCTATTCCTTCTCACCAGTCAATTCAAGATACTTCTCCACCGGAAGAAGCTTTCCCAGCTCGGCAGGGTTGGCAATCTTTATCTTTATCATCCAGGCGTCTTTGTTCGGAGATTCATTGATAAGTTGGGGTGAAGCTTTGAGTTTCTCGTTGGTTTCCAACACCTCGCCGGTAAGAGGCGAGAAAATGTCTGAGACTGTCTTTACTGCTTCGATCACCCCAAAAGGCTTCATGCAGGAGACTTTCGTGCCGGGAGCGGGAAGCTCAACGAACACGACATCTCCGAGCTCTTTCTGCGCGTAATCCGTGATGCCTATCGTCGCAATGTCACCTTCAATCAAAGCCCATTCATGCTGCTCCGTGTACTTGAAATTGGAAGGGTGCATCATCTCTTCCTTTCTCTGTCAGATCCCTTTCTGCCCTATTTGTGAGACGCTTTCCTGTAAAACGGTTTCTTCACGATTGTCGCAGGCGAGACTTGGTTCTCCCTGGTCTGAATATTGAGCTTGTCGCCAATTTTCCCCACCCCTTCATTCACGTAACCCATCCCTATCCCCTTCTCGAGAGACGGTGAGTAGCTTCCGCTGGTTACAGTTCCAATCGTGGATTCACGAGAGAGAATCTTGTTCCCTTTTCTCGGTATCCTTTCGTCATCCATCTCAAAGGCGACCAGTCTCATTTTCAGCCCATCTTCTTTCTGCTTGAGAAGAACTTCCCTACCCTGGAACCTGCCCTTTTCGAGCTTCACGGTCCACGCAATTCCAGCTTCGAGGGGCGATGTGGTGTCGTCAATGTCATTTCCATAGAGGCAGTAGGACATTTCGAGCCGCAGAGTGTCCCTTGCTCCCAATCCGATTGGCTCAAGCCCGGCGTCACGGCCGGCTTCGAAAAGCGCATCCCACATCTTATCTGCCAGGTCCGGCTCATGGTAGATCTCGAACCCGTCCTCTCCTGTGTACCCGGTTCGGGAGACCAGCAGATCTTTCCCCCTGAAAGAGAACTTGGCGTGTTTGTAGTACTGAAGCTCCCGCACAGAATCTCCAAAGATCCTGGATGCAATTTTTTCGGATAGCGGCCCCTGGAGAGCAAGCTGAGCTGTTCTGTCGCTGGCATTCTCTATGACCACGCCATCTTTCTCAAGCCGTTTGATCCAGTTGAAGTCCTTCTCTGTATTGGACGCATTCACAACAAGCAGAAAAGAATTCCCGAGATTGTAAACGAGAATATCATCAACTATCCCGCCGCGCTCATTACACATTGGTGAGTAAAGGATATCACCCTCACGAAGTTCGGATGCATCATTTGTGATCAGGAAGTTAACGGTTTCCAAAGCACGAGGACCTTTTACAATAATCTCACCCATGTGAGAGACGTCGAACACCCCGGCAGACTCCCTCACCTTCGTGTGCTCGTGAATTATTCCCTTATACGAAACCGGCATCATGAAGCCGGCAAACTCCACAAGTCTCGCTCCGTGCTCTTTATGTTTCCTGATGAAAGGCGTTTCCGTCGGCACAGCGCCTCCGCGCAAAAAAAGCAGGCCAACTATACCACAACCCGGCAGTTTCTGCTATATTCGAAATTAGTGAAATTAGTGACAGTCACCTATTTCCAGAAGTTCGTGACCGTGCGAATGACCGTAGCATTCAAGGGAGGAAAATCGTGAACAGACTATCGTATCTGGCTGGATGTTTGGCGTTGGTCGCTCTGTTAATTTGTTCCTGTCCGGGTTTTGCGCAGGAATTGAAATCTGTCCCTCTTCCGAAACCGCAGACGGATGGTGGGAAACCCTTGATGCAGGTTTTGAAGGACAGGCAGTCATCGCGTGCATTCAGTACTGAGAAGCTGCCGCCACAAGTACTTTCAAACCTGCTCTGGGCGGCATTCGGAGTAAACCGTCCGGAATCAGGAAAACGCACTGCGCCATCTGCGATGAACCGGCAGGAAATAGATGTTTATGTTGCCACCGCCGATGGTCTTTACCTCTATGATGCGAAGGCACACTCGTTGGAGCCGGTCCTGGCACAGGATATCCGGGCCCTGGCCGGTTCTCAGGCGTTCGTTCAGGAGGCGCCTCTGAATCTCATCTACGTCGCGGACTACTCCAGGATGGGTAAATCAATTGATGAGCAAAAAGTCTTCTATTCAGGAGCCGCCGCCGGCTTCATCGGCCAGAACGTTTATCTCTATTGCGCTTCAGAAGGACTGGCAACGGTAATACGCGCCTCGATTGACAAGCCAGCCCTTGAGAAAGCAATGAAGCTGCGGCCTGACCAGAGGGTTACACTCGCACAGACGGTCGGGTATCCGAAAAAGAATTAGGGACAGTCACCTATTTCCACTAGTCAGTCGTCCTCTGCACCCGCAGGTGACTCGCCCCGGCAAGCAAGCACACTTGCCCGCGCACAGCTGAGGTCGCGTCTCCATCGGTCGGTCGCGTTTGGACCCACAGACCGGCGCCGAACTACTCGCTTATCTTCGGCAGCTCCCTGAGGGAAGCTCTTATCTCATCATCCGGATATTCGTAATCCTCCAGTTTGTTTGACAAGAATGACTCGTACGCGGCCAGGTCGAAATGACCGTGACCACTGGCGTTAAAGGCAATGACCTTGGCCTCTCCAGATTTCTTGCATTTGAGCGCTTCGTCCATGACAGTTTTCACTGCATGGGCGGTTTCCGGCGCCACAACAAATCCTTCGGTCCGGGCGAAACTGATTGCCGCGTCGAAAATTTGTGTCTGAGCTAAAGCAGTCGCTTCAATGATCCCGTGATCGTAGAGCGCGCAAACGATAGGCGCCATTCCGTGGTAGCGCAGTCCGCCTGCATGTATCGGCGGCGGTACAAAGCCATGCCCGAGAGTGTGCATTTTCGCAATCGGTCCGGTCTTTGCAGTGTCGCCCCAATCATAAGCGTACAGTCCCTTCGTGAGACTTGGGCAGGCCGTAGGTTCGACGCAGACGATACGTAATGATTTGGCCGAACCTTTAAGCTTGTCAGGAATGAACGGAAGGAAGAAGCCGCCGAAATTACTTCCACCGCCAACGCAGCCTATCAGAATATCGGGATAGTCCCCGGCCATTTCCAACTGTTTCTTGGCCTCCAGCCCGACGACAGTCTGATGCAGGAGAACATGGTTGAGCACGCTGCCAAGAGAGTACTTGGTGTCGTCTCTCACCGCCGCATCTTCGACCGCCTCGCTGATGGCAATGCCCAGGCTCCCGGAGGCTTTCGGGTTTTCGGAAAGGAGCTTTCGACCGAAGTTTGTGTCCCTGCTCGGGCTGGGGACGACCGTGGCTCCCCAGGTCTCCATCAGGATGCGGCGGTACGGCTTCTGATGATAGCTTACATTTACCATATAGACTTTACATTCCAGGTCGAAGAGATTGCACGCGAAGGCCAGTGCGCTTCCCCACTGTCCCGCCCCAGTCTCGGTGCTCAGACGCTTAACGCCTTCCTTTTTGTTGTAGTACGCCTGCGCCACGGCCGTGTTCGGCTTGTGACTGCCCGGAGGACTTACGCCTTCCCACTTGTAGTAAATCTTCGCCGGCGTATCCAGCGCCTTTTCCCAGCGCCGCGCCCGGTACAGAGGCGTCGGTCTCCAAAGTGCATAAATGTCCCGGACCTCATCAGGGATGTCAACGAAACGCTCCTGGCAGACTTCCTGTTTGATCAGTTCCAAGGGAAAAAGAGGCGCCAGGTCTTGCGGAGTAATTGGTTTGAATGTCACTGGGTGAAGATACGGCGCCGGCGGAAACGGAAGGTCCGCAAGCACGTTGTACCATTGCCTTGGAATTTCCTTCTCATCAAGCAGGATTTTAGTTGTTTCCATAGCTACCTCCATGTGCTGGTTGTGATGCGCCCCCTAGTCCGATGCTCCGGCTGGCGTCGGGTCCTCGGCACGAACTCGACTGCGCTTCCGGTGCTCGTCGGTTCTCGGCTCTCGGCCGCCACAAACTCCATATTCCATTTGTGTGACGGCCTCCGAGACGGCCGCGTCACCGACGCCACCCGTAGCCTCGCTGTCACAAAATCGGGGATAGTTTCCCCAGTGGCTCATTCATCAAACGAGAATGTAGGTTCTCGATAAAATCTTATTGATTTTGTGAGTATCTTCTGTCGAACCGTTTCCTTAAGCCATTCGTTCTTCTCTTTTGCTGATAGCTCTGATTTGAGGACATTCATGTGAAGATTAAAGTTCAACGCCCGTTTGGGCAGAAGCACACGAGTGATACCGCTGGGCATCCGCTTCCCCGCATCGGCAAGCCCTACTATTTCTGCTTTCGTGAACTGTCTGAAACTTACGAGGGCCGAGAAATCCGGATAGTTTTCCTTGAGACCGGCAGGGTCTGTATAGCTCACGCGGTCCATGTAGGCCAATTTGTGATACAAATCGGTAAACCTCTTGAGGAAATCGACTTTCCGGAAGATATCACCGGTTCCGAATAGTCCAGCCGCTGTTCCATCAGTGAAAATCATCCTGCATAGAAAGTCGGGATCATCGAGCATCCCCTCTTCCTTCAATTCCTGGCGCGACGTGCCGGCGAGGCCATCGGCCTGAGCCAGAATCTCGTTTTTCGTCAGATGTTCAATGGCGTGATGCCACTCGGAAATGGTGAGCCGTTCATCGCTTAGATCGATTTCCTGGACCAGCACATCGGGCACCATCAGCTTCCTTAGTGCTGTAATTCTATTCGTCCCGTCCAAGAGGATTCTTCTTGGGTTTTTGTCAACAATGGCTACGACCGGCGGATTCTTCAGAACACCATCAGCGCTGAACTTGTCAATGAGTTTGGCCACACGCTCAATGTCTGGTTCTTCATGGAAGAGAATTTCTCCGATAGGCATAATCCGCAGTCTTGGCAATTCGCCAATCTTAAGCTCATCGTGATTCTCCAGTCTCATGGTTTGTCTGCCCCCTTTTGGGATTTCTCCCATACGAAACGAAAAATCCCACTATGTGAAGCCATAGTGGGCGAGTCTAGTTGCTCTGAGAACTGCTTGTGAGGTCTACTTCATTGCTCTCCTCCCACTATGGTCACAGCTACGCCATAACCAGCCGCACCAGAAACTGGCACATGCGCGTGTGCCCATGTTGGGATTAGAGATAGTCATTTTGTCCTTTCCTTCTGCTTCATCACTCTACTATACATTCAGTATACACATGATATGGAAAACAGTCAATCTTTTCTATTCAGCCACGTTATTTCGAAATGTGGGAAGCCACCTACTTTTCAGAATGAGGGGGCGGTGACTCTGCCCGGTCCTCACCGTGGATTTCTCTACCTTCTACTACCAGTCGACGTCGTCTTCCAGGTCGAGGTCGTCGATGGCGCTTGTGCAGTCGTCAATAATGTCATCCGCTTCGTCCAAGGTGACGTCGAATTCTTCAGTCAGCCGTTCCACGAGCTCCTCATGTGTATGACCGTCATCTTGATGAAGCAAATCGTTGACGAACACAACACATTTTCTGCGCAGTTCATCGTCCACGCTATGTTTCCTCCTATTGAGTCTTAGCCGAATGCTACTCGAATCTTGATCGCGCCCATCTTACCGGACTACCGGGACCGAGGTCCCACACTAGGACACTCGACTCAATTCCGCCGCGGGATTCATCACTTTCCTGAGCGCCTTCCCAGTGTACGACGCCGGCCTGTTCAGGATTTCTTCAGGAGTCCCTTTTGCCACAACCAGACCTCCCTCGTCTCCTCCTTCGGGACCGAGGTCAATGATGTAATCCGCAACCTTTATGACATCAAGGTTGTGTTCAATCACGACTACAGTATTTCCTTTTTCGGTCAG
Source organism: Candidatus Eisenbacteria bacterium (assembly GCA_030017955.1). Taxonomy (NCBI): domain Bacteria; phylum Candidatus Eiseniibacteriota; species Candidatus Eiseniibacteriota bacterium. The sequence goes on along the minus strand of JASEGR010000038.1, from coordinate 12,561 downwards.
TCTCCTCAGAACTTGAAGAAGCATCTTCACGTCTTCGAAATGAAGCCCTGTCGTCGGTTCATCAAGCAAGTACAGCGTCTTCCCGGTCGCAATCTTTGAGAGCTCTGTTGCAAGTTTGACTCTCTGTGCCTCGCCGCCCGACAGAGTCGTTGCACTCTGGCCAAGATGTATGTAGCCCAACCCCACATCCTTCAATGTCTCGAGCTTTCTCCTTATTCCAGGTATGTTGCGGAAAAATTCGAGAGCTTCATCGACTGTCATGTCCAGAACTTCGGAGATGTTTTTTCCCTTGTACTTGATTTCGAGCGTCTCCCTGTTGTATCTCTTTCCTCCGCATACTTCGCACTTCACATAGACATCAGGGAGGAAGTGCATCTCGATTTTCACAACGCCGTCACCTTCACAGGCTTCGCATCTCCCGCCCTTCACGTTGAAGCTGAATCTTCCGGGCCTATATCCTCTCACGCGCGACTCTGGAAACTGCGAAAACAGATCTCTGATCGGCGCGAAGAGTCCGGTGTATGTCGCAGGATTCGATCTTGGAGTCCTTCCGATTGGCGACTGGTCAATTCCTGCAACTTTGTCGAGATGCTCGAGGCCGGCGATCTTCTTGTGTTTTCCGGAGAGCTCGGTCGAGTTGAGGAAATAGCGTGCAAGCGCCCTGTACAATATATCGTTTACAAGCGTGCTTTTCCCGGATCCTGAAACTCCGGTCACGCAAGTCAAAAGCCCGATCGGAAATGAAACATCGATTTCTTTCAGATTATTCTCACTCGCACCTATGACTGACAGCCACTTCTTGTCAGGCAATTTTCTTCCTGGAGGAAGCGGGACCTCTTTTCTCCCGGATATGTATTGGCCGGTGAGAGAAGATTCCGAGAGGGCGATCTCGGCAGGAGTCCCCGAAGCCACCACGTAACCGCCGGCCTTCCCGGCTCCCGGACCGAGGTCAACAATCCAGTCCGAAGATAGAATCGTATCCCTGTCGTGTTCAACGACAACGACTGTATTTCCGAGATCTCTCAAGGTCTTCAAGGTGTTGAGCAGTTTCTCGTTGTCCCTGTTGTGAAGTCCTATCGATGGTTCATCAAGGATGTAGAGCACTCCAACTAGTTTTGAGCCAATCTGTGTTGCAAGTCTTATTCTCTGCGCTTCTCCGCCTGCCAGCGTGGATGAAGCTCTATCAAGTGTCAGATAGTCGAGTCCCACGTTCGAAAGGAAATCAAGCCTTTGACGAATTTCCTTCATGATTGGCTCAGCGATTATTCGATCCCTTTCACCAAACCTGAGAGCACTGAAGACTCTTTTGGCGTCCTTGACCTGAAGCTTCACGCAATCCGCAATCGTGAGATCGCCGATCTTGACCGATAATGCCTCCGGCTTGAGTCTTGTGCCTCCGCACGCGCCGCAGATTCTCTGTGCCATGAAGCCGTGAATCCACTCTCTTATTGCCTCAGATTTTGTCTCTTTGTATCTCCTCTTCAAGTTCGGAATCACACCCTCGAATGGCCCTGAGTATTCAAACTTCGATTTCTCGCTTACGTACTCCACCTTGAATTCATCTTCTGTCCCGAAGAGAAGCGCGTTCTTTGCATCCTCCCCGATCTTCTTCCACGGGTCTGATGTCCTGAACCCGTATTTCTTCGAGAGCGCCTTGACCCAGGGGGCATGCCACCCGCCGGATGAAAGCTTTCCCCAGGGGGCTATCGCGGCTTCGAGGATTGAGAGACTCTTGTCGGGGATAACGAGTTCCGGTTCGATCTCAAGCATCGTCCCCAAGCCGTCGCAACTCTTGCATGCCCCGTAGGGACTATTGAAGGAAAACATCCTGGGAAGAAGCTCGTCGAATCCTTTCCCGCACTTTGTGCAAGAGGCCTTTTCGCTGAAAAGCAGCTCCTTTTCTTCGGAAGTCTCAATCTTCACAAGTCCCGAGCCGGCTTTCAGCGCGAGCTCAATTGAATCGCTTGCGCGTCTCTTGAATTTCTCATCAACCGAAATTTTGTCGATAAGCACATCAATTGTGTGCTTCTTGGTTTTCTCAAGTCTCGTGATGCCCTCAAGCTCCCGCACATGGCCGTCGATTCTTGCCCTCAGGAAGCCCTGCTGCCTCAGTGCTTCAATTTCTTTTCTGTACTCGCCCTTCCTTCCTCTGACAAGCGGCGCGTAGATCGAAAGCTTTGTTCCGGGCGAAAGTTCGTAAACCCGGTCAACCATTTCCTGGACCGTTTGTCTCGAAATCGGAATCTTGCACTGGGGGCAATACTGCGTCCCGATTCTCGAGAAGATCAATCTCAGGTAGTCGTAGATTTCGGTGATTGTTGCAACGGTGGAGCGCGGATTATGCCCTGCCTTCCTCTGCTCTATGGATATCGACGGCGAAAGCCCTGTGATCCCGTCCACGTCGGGCTTTTCCATCTGGCTCAGGAACTGTCTTGCATAGGCCGAAAGCGACTCAACGTACCTCCGCTGCCCCTCCGCGTACACCGTGTCGAATGCAAGCGATGACTTGCCGGAGCCGCTCACTCCTGTGATGACCGTGAGTTTGTTCCTGGGAATGAATACGTCGATGTTCTTGAGGTTATGCTCTCTCGCGCCGTGTATCTCAATACCTTTCATAAAGCCACCTTAATTCGGGGACATCACTCAATTCCCGAGATGTCCTTTCCCTCCTGCCGAAAATGTCGATCCTTCTTGGACTCGCTCACTCGAATTTGCGAACTCGGCCTAACGGCCTCAGACAGCGCAAATTCGTCCCCTTCAGGGTCGCTCCCTCGTCCAAGAAGGGAGTCCACAAATTTTCGGAAAGTCGGTTCAAGGACATCTCCACCCTTGCCTGCTGCACGGCCGCGTCACCGCCGTCTGCTCAATTCTCCCCATGTCCCCTTACCAACCTCTCCCCCTTGGGGAGAGGATCAAGGTGAGGGGCTTACAGTATTTTGTCGAGGAAGGCCCTTGTTCTCGGATTCCTGGGATTCTGAAAGAAGCCCAAGGTATCCCCTTTCTCGATGATCTTCCCTTCGTCCATAAATGCTATCCTGTGGCTCACCTCTTTGGCAAATCCCATTTCGTGCGACACAACAATCATTGTCATCCCATCGCGCGCGAGCTGCTTCATTGTGTCGAGGACTTCCTTCGTTACCTCCGGATCAAGAGCCGAGGTAGGTTCATCAAAGAGCATCACCTTGGGCTGCATCGCAAGCGCTCTGGCAATTGCAACCCTCTGTTTCTGCCCGCCGGAGAGTTGTCCGGGATAGCTCAAGAGCTTCTCGGGAATTCCGACTTTGTCGAGCAGTCTCTGCGCGGTCTCTGTTGCCTCTTCCTTCGTCCTCTTTCTCACTACAACCTGCGGCATGACAATATTATCCCTGACCGTCATGTGAGGGAAGAGATTGAACTGCTGAAACACCATCCCAACTTCTTCCCGGACCTTGTTCATATTGACCTTGGATTCATCAAGAGTGATACCGTCAACGACCACGGAGCCGGCATCTACCTTTTCGAGACCGTTGATGCAGCGGAGAAGTGTGCTCTTGCCTGAACCGCTCGGCCCTATGATCACGAGCACTTCACGCGGAATCACAGAGAGATTGACATCGACGAGAGCGTGCACGCTTCTGCTAAAGCTCTTTGACACGTTTCGCAATTCGACTATCGCAGCTTCAGTCATGTCTCCTCGGGATTGCGATTCTCTCTGGTCACTCCGAAATAGCAAGCCTTCTCTCTTCATACCTTGAGAGCAAGGAAAGCAGAAAACATATCGAGAAGTAGAGCACTCCGATTGTGAGAAAAACCTCAAATGGCCGGAATATCCTTGAATTTATCTGTCTCCCAACGAGCATGAGCTCCTGGTAAGAAACAAGGGAAGCCAGCGACGAATCTTTGATAAGGGAAACAAACTGTCCGGTGAGCGGCGGGATTATTCTCCGTACTGCTTGCGGAAGAACAACAAACCTCAAGCTCTGAAAGTAACTCATGCCAAGGGACCTCGACGCCTCAAGCTGTCCCTTCTCTATCGACTGTATCCCCGCCCTTACTATCTCTGCTATGTATGCCGCTTCAAAGATTGAGAGACTGATTATTGACGCCCAGAGTCCCGACATCGGGTAGATGTATCCAACTCCGAAATAGGTGAGAAAGATTACGAGCATGAGAGGAATGTTTCTCATCACTTCCACATAGGCAAGCGACGCTGAGGCAAATACACCCTTCCTTTGAACTCTCATAACCCCGATTACGAGGCCAAGGGCGGTTCCGAATATGATTGACCAGAGAGAAATGAGAAGGGTCCTGCCCAGGGCGGTGATGAATAACGGAAGGTAGGGAGGGATTTGCTCCCAGTGCCAGGGGTAACCCATCTGGGGTCTCTATTGCATCAATTGAAAAGACGGACAACTCATTTTCACTTGACCCTTTCAATCCACGGCATCTCGACGAACCACTTGTTAAAGAGACTATCGTAAACCCCGCTTGAGTGGATCTCAAATATCGCAAGATTGAGCCATGAAAGAAAATCCGGGTCCCCTTTTCTCAGCGCAAAGGCGAGATACTCTGAGGTGAATGGTTCAAGAACGGCATAGACCTTTTCAGGGACTTCTCCTGCATGAAATGCGCAGAATGGTTGATCATAGACCATAATTTCTGCTCTTCCTGTGTCCACCTCAAGAGCGGCTTCGCTTTCATCTTCAAACGTCTTTATCTCTGCGAGCGGAAATTCCTTCCTTGCCGCAATCTCCCCGGTCGTCCCCAATTTTGTTGAAATGACTACTCCCCTGCGATTGAAAAACTTGTGGCTCTTGATTGTGCCGGGCGGATACTTTTTCTTGTTCACGATGAGTGCCTGCCCGGTCTTGAAGTAAGGGTCTGTGAAGTTGCAGGCAAGGGCTCTTTCGAGCGTTCTCGTCATGCCCGAAATTATGACATCGAACTTCCCGGCATTCAGATTCGATATTGCTGGATCCCAGTCGGTCACGACCACTTCAAGCTCGACACCGAGTTTGTCGGCTATGAATTTTGCCACATCAATATCGAAGCCGACCACCTTTCCATCTTTGTCAATCATTTCGAATGGCTTGTAGCCGGGATTCGTTCCAACCTTTATCTTGCGCGCTCTCAGAATAGCGTCAAGGGTAGAGGCAGCCGGCTTTCCGGAGAACTTTTCCCTCCCACAGCCCGCCGCTTGAAGCAGAGCAATAAGCAGAACGAAGGCAGAAATGACTTTGCGTTTCATAGGGAACGGAGTATATCGCAAATCCAGATTTGAGTCATCTGTTCTCGGGCGGGTTGGCGACGCCACAGGGACAAGTCGAGTTGTCGTGGCGATGAGCCGTGAGATGGCTTTCGCGGGAGGGATGGGACACCCATCTTGGCGAGCAAGGTGGGGATACCCAGCCCTTAAGAGGCTGGGAGGGGCAAGGACTCCCCGCCTGGCGAGCCCTAGATGGGTCATCCCGGAGCGGAGCCAGCGAAACGCTCATTCGCCACTATGGACTTCTGGTACCCCGTGATTCGCGTTATTTGCGCCGCTGAATTAGGTGATGTGTCCCCGAATTATTCGTAGCGCAGGGCTTCGACTGGATCGAGTGAGGCGGCCTTGACTGCCGGGTAGATTCCGAAGAACATGCCTACCCCGACCGAGAACGAGAATCCGAGGATGATCGCCCAGAGAGGAACCGCAGAAGGAAGAGGCGTAGCGAGATCGATGAGTTTCCCGATTGAGAGACCGATGATTATTCCAAGTATGCCCCCGGTCCCAGTGAGCGTCCCCGCCTCTACAAGAAACTGCCACAGGATGTCCTTTTTCCTTGCCCCGATGGCCTTTCTCAGACCTATTTCCCGTGTCCTTTCCCGGACCGACACGAGCATAATGTTCATGACCCCGATCCCGCCGACAAGGAGTCCGATTGATGAGATGACAATCATCACAAGATAGAATGCTCCCGTAATCTTGTGATATAGGTCCATGAGAGTCTCATTCGTGAATATGCCGAAATCCTCGGACTTGTTGCTTGGTATTCCCCTTCTCCGTCTGAGGAGTTCGGTAATCTCATCAATTGCAGCATCAAGCTTGTCGGGACTCGTGGGCTTTGCGTTCATGTAAAGGTCAATATCTTTCCCGTACTTCTTGAAGAGTGTCGTATACGGCACGACCACCATGTCATCTCTTGTCTGGCCCAGGAACTTCCCCATCGTCTCGAGCTCGCCCACAACCGTATAAGGCGCATTTCCGATTCGTATGAGCTTACCCACAGCATTGGCGTGCGGGAAGAGTGTCGAGAGAATGTCCTGGCCCAGGACACAGACCTGTGCCCTGTGATCGACTTCGGTCTCCGTGAAGAATCTTCCCTGCGAGACGGAAAGCTCGTTTGTCACCGAGAGCGCCGGCGCTGAGCCGATAATGAACATGGTCCTTGTCTCATTGCTGCCGTATTTGAGTTTCGCCTCTGTGAAGTTGAGAGGCGCCACCTCCTTGACGGATGGGCAGAAGCTCATCACAGCTTTGACGTCTTCTTCGGTAAACGCCTTTCTATGTCTCAGACTGTCGGGAAACTCCCCCACGAAGACACCGGGCTTGAACTTCCTGATGTGTATCGTGTCCGAGCCCAGTGACGCGAGCTGCCTCATCATGCCCTTGTTCAGCCCTTCGATGAGTGAGACCATCCCCATCACGGTTGTGACACCGATGATCACTCCAAGAATAGTCAGAAATGAGCGCATCTTGTTTGCCCTGAGGGCAGAGATGGCCATCTTCGTTGCTTCAACTGTTTCGTCAAGATACAACGGCACTGTGTCTATGCCTCCCTATCAATCCGCGATAACCGTTCTGCTTCAAAAGCCGCCATCTATTCGTACCGCAGGGCTACAATCGTGTCCTGCTGGGCAGCCCTTCTTGCCGGATAGATTCCGAAGAAGATGCCTACGGAAGAAGAGACCAGGAGCCCTGCCAGTACTGACCACAACCGCACAGATGAAGGAAGAGGCGTCAGACTGGAGACCGTCTTGGCAATCACTATCCCCAGTAGTATGCCTATTATTCCGCCCACCGTGGAAAGTGCAACGGCCTCGACCAGGAACTGCTGCAGGACGTCCCGTGCCCTTGCACCGACCGCCTTTCTTATGCCAATCTCTCTCGTTCTTTCCGTGACTGTGACAAGCATGATGTTCATTATCACTATTCCGCCGACAATGAGGGAGAGTGACGCAACGCCAACCATGACTATGAATGCCGTCGATGTGAAGTTCTTGTAGAGGTTCATGAATGTGTCGGCAGTCAGAATCGCGAAATCATCGGGTTTTGTAAACGGGATCTTTCTCCTCATCCTCAAGAGAAATCTCGCTTCATCCTCAGCCTTCTTCATGAGCTCGGCGCTCTTCGTTTTCACCAAGATTGTCACTGATTGCCTTTCCCCGAAAAACTTCTGAAAGGTGGTTATCGGAATGATGACGAAGTTGTCCTGGCTCATTCCCAGGAGGCTCCCTTTCTTCTCTATCGTTCCGATTACCTTGAGGTAGTTTCTTCCCACTCTGATTTCTTTCCCAAGAGGATCGATCCCGGGAAAGAGTTTCTCGGCCACGCCGTATCCGAGAACTGCAAACGGCCTCTTGTGATTCACGTCGGACTCGTCCAAGTGCCGTCCGTCTTCGAGGTCGTAGGTCTCGGTTTCGAAATATCCCTCAGTCATGCCTTTGATCTCGATCCGGGAAGCCGATTGGTTTCTGCTCTTCGTGGTCTTCCGTGCGTAAACCTGCCCGGTCACAGCGACAGCAGATTTCATGAAGCTCGCCAGCGCCTTTTCATCTTCGAGAAGTATGTCTTTCCTTTTCACTGCCTCCTGCCACTCCTCGTCGCTGGTGATCATGCCGAACTTATCGATGTACAGGACATTTGACCCCTGGGCTGCGATTTTCTCGGACACGTACTTATTCATTCCGTTGATTATCGAGACGACCGCAATTACTGACATGACTCCGATTATGTTGCCAAGGATGGTGAGGAATGACCGGAGTTTGTTTGCTCGAAGGGAGCCAAAAGCGAGAGAAATGCTTTCTGTGAGTCTCAAGGTTGCTTCTCTCTAAGGAAGGTGCCCTGCGCCATCATGCGGAGCAGCTCCGCAATCACTGAAGAGATTCAATTTCGCTCATCCGACTCGATTTGGCCGTCCATCAGTCTCACAATTCGCCCGGCATGCTTCGCGATGTATTCTTCATGAGTCACGAGGACTATTGTATTTCCCGCGTTACAGATTTCCCGAAAGACATCCATGATTTCCGAGCCAATCTTGGAGTCAAGATTTCCTGTGGGCTCATCGGCAAGGATGATGGACGGTTTGTTCACAATCGCTCTGGCTATGGCGACTCTTTGCCTTTCTCCTCCTGAAAGCTCGTTCGGCCTGTGATGAGTCCTGCCCCCCAGTCCGACAATCTCAAGCGATTTTCTCGCCCTTTCCCGTCTCTCCTGCGTAGGAACTCCGCTGTAGATAAGAGGAAGCTCGACGTTGTGAAGAGCAGTGGCCCTCGGAAGAAGATTAAATGTCTGGAAGACAAACCCTATCTCCCGGTTTCTTATCCTGGCCAGGTCGTCGTCTCCATACTTGCTTACTTCGCTTCCGGCCAGCTTATAAGTTCCCGAAGTCGGCGTATCAAGGCATCCAATCAGATTCATCAGAGTCGATTTCCCCGAGCCGGAAGGACCCATTATCGCCAGGTACTCGTTCTTCTCAAAACTGATGCTGATACCCCTCAAGGCGTGCACCTCCTCGGCACCCACCTTGTAGGTTTTCACTATGTCGTTGAGCTCGATTAGCAAGCCGGCCTCCTAACTCTTCTTCTCTTTCTTCTTTCCTTCGCCTGCCTCTTTGACCTTCGCGCCTTCCTTCAGATTCCTGAGGGTCTTAAAAGGTCCCGAGATGATTTTGTCCCCTTCCTTGATGCTGCCGGCGACTTCAATGTTCGTATCCCCTGAGAGCAGAGTCTTCACCTCATGGAACTTGGCAATCCCCTTTTCAACCACAAAGACGCCGTTTATCTCTTTGTCCTTCTCTTTATCCTTATCCGTCTCATCGGACTTTTTGGGGTTCTTTGCCTTCTTCTTAGATTTCACTTTCTCAAGCGCTGCCTTCTCGCTTTCTATGTCCTTCTTGGTTTTCACGACGACCGCCTGTATCGGGACTGAAAGAACGTTCTTCGCAACGCCCGTGGTAATTTCGACATCAGCGGTCATGCCGGGTCTGAGCTGCGGGACCTTGTCAGTCACTTCGACTGTCACCTCGAAGTTCACTTCTTCCCTCTCGGTCCCGAATCCCGAAACCTTTGCAGTGCTTGCAACTTCGGTAACAGTTCCCTTGAACGTCGTGTCTCTGATTGCATCCACGGTAATCTTAACCGGCTGTCCGTTCGTCACGTGCACAACATCGGTCTCATCAACATCGGCCTTCACTTCCATCACGGAGAGGTCGGCTACCGTCAGCATCACCGTCCCGGGGTTATTCATAGTCCCGGTTATGGCAATCTCTCCCTCTTCGATATTGAGCTGGGAAATGACTCCATCGATCGGAGAGGTGAAGACCGTCTTGTCAAGATAGTCCCTGGCAGCTCTCAGGTTGGCTTTTGCCTGACTGACCCTTTCTTCAGCAACGTCCTTCTGTGCCTTGTCAACATTGAACTGTGTCTGAATGGCCTCAAGCTCTTCGGGGGAAACAAGCGATCTTTCTGAAAGTGCCTTTTTCCTTTCAAGAGCCTGTCTCGACCTCTCCAGATTCGCAGCAGATAGTCTCAGACTTGCTTCCGCAGACTGCAGTTCTGCCTCGCCGCTGTTGAGTTGTGACCGGTATTGCGTGTCATCAAGCTTGAGAAGAAGCTGTCCCTTTGTTACCGAATCTCCTTCTTTCACATGAATTTTTGTCACCTGCCCGGGGACACTAGCGCTGAGTTTCACAATCGTTCGCGGCTCAACGCTTCCGGATGCCCTCACCAATTGCGTGATCTCGCCTCGCTTGACGGTCGTTGTCTGAACATCAATAGTCTTGCCTGAACTCCTCTTCAGGTTGGCTACAACAAACACCAGAATCACAATCACGGCAGCAGCAATAATCAGGATCTTCTTCTTCATTTTCAGTATTTCCTTCCACTTGCCCTGACGATCATAGCCTGGGCCACTTTCACCGAGCTCAACGCATCAACATAGGAACTCCTTGCCCTGGCAAGTCCAACTTCTGAGTCTATCAGCTCAAGCATAGTCCCTGACCCGACATCATATTTCTCCTTCGAAAGCTTGTAGCTTTCCTCTGCAGAGAGAAGACCTTCCTTTGAGGACACCAGCTTCTCCCTGGCCTCTTTCAAGGCGAGGATGGCTTCCTTCACTTCAAGCTGCGCATTGAGCTCAAGCTGCCTCAAGCTCTCCTTTGCTGCCACGTGTTGTGCCCGCGCTTGCTGTGTGTTTCCTCTGGTGAGCAGCCCGTCAAAAATGGGGATGCTGACTTCAAGCCCCACATCCCAACTATAGTTCTTTAGATCAACGCCGGTCGTAGCATCCTTGGTGTTTCCAAAAACGAATTGGTTGAAGCCGTGCGGCATACCAGAAACATAGGAGCTGTATCCCGCAGTCAGCGAGAGAGACGGAAGCCGTCCTGCGCCGGCAGTTCCCAGGTTCAGGTTTGACGCTTTGAGTCTGTGGCGCGCTTCCTTCAGGTCAGGCCTTTCTTTCATGGCTGCACTGAAGACCGCCGAAGAATCTATCGAGACTGGAGACTCCTCCAGCGTTTCATCAACTTCGAACGACTGGTCGGGCAGAAGTCCCATCAGTGCGGCAAGTCTGACAATCTCAAGCTGTGCCCTGTTCTCTGCCCCGATCACGCCCAGCTCACTTTCTGCCACGCTGACCTTTGCCTTGAGGACATCTCCTTTCGTGACAGAGCCGAGAGAATACAGACTCTCGGACCTTCTCAGCTGATCAAGACTCAGCCTCAGTGCCTCTCTTGCCACTTCGAGGAGCTTTCTCGCTCTCACGAGGTCGTAGTACTTGCTCCTCACCTGGAATGCCACATCCGCTTCACTTGAAGCCTGCGATTCCCTCGATGCACGGGCCTCTTCACGTGCCGCTCCGACCCTTGTCCAGGTAGCTCTATCGAGAAGGCTCAGCCTGGCTTGAGATCCGGCACCGTAAATTGAGCTTGTCTTGGTGAACCTCCCTGAGCTGAAACTGTATCTTTCGATTGCATTAGTCGTCGTAGTATAACCTACTGACGCACTGACTCTCGGAAGGACCCCGGACATTGCAGCATTCAGCGCCCCCCGAGACTGGAGAGTCTGTGCCTTTGCAACCGCAACGGTTGGGCTCCGTTCAAGGGCGATCTTCACGCAATCCTCAACAGAGAGCTTCCCAAGCGGAACCGGCTTTGCGTCAGCGCCGAAAATAGGAAAAGTAGTACCGCAAAGAAGGAACAGAGAAACCAGAAACGCGGAGCAGAATCTCGTCATCTTTTCCCCCATGCAATTGAGTCTTCCAAACCCCACCTGACTGCAACGCAACAACTAATCTTTACGTGACAAGAAACCAGAATGTTTCAGATCTCTTAGGTTCTGCCTGCGAAGCTGCCCAGAAAGGAAACAAGAACTCTCCACACTATCCAGATGGGGACCACCATCATTGCGGCTTTCTTGCCGGTCACTTTGAATATCACTCCGATGCCAATTGATACTATCGCAAGCTCCCATATCGCGAAGACGTCGAAGCTTCCCAGAAGGCCGCGAACGACCTTGCTTCCCTCATCCGGACTCACAAAAACCGCCAGGCTTGTTTCGATGTTTCTAGTACCTTTTGCGACCATCAGTGGGGTTTTCAGGGCGTAAGAAAGCAGTCCTATGAAGCCGCTGTATGCCATCACCGAGAGTACCTTTGTGAATGGGGCGCGGGCCGAGAGGAATGCCAGGGCAGCCACAAAGATGACAAGCGATTTTCCGAAAAGACCGACAAGGAAGCCGAAAAGAGCAGATGCGAGACCCATGATAGTTGGAAGCATGCCCTGAAATCTTTCCTCGACGGCAGAGAGTCTTTCCGGAGTTATGTCGGGATTGTCCCTTAATGCTGCGAGGTGCTCGGGAAGAAAGACTCTGGGCAGAAGGATGAATGTCAGCGCGAGCGAGATCACCAGTCCAAGAAGCGCAGCCCAGATCCACTCAGGTCTTCTGTCAAGAGACTCGAAGACTTTCCTTGGGGAATAGAACACTCTGAGGACTCTGGATGGGAATGATGGCTCCTTCTGAACTTCGCTTTCAATCTCGTTCATTTGTTCACCTCCAGGTATATACTGCCAGTAGAGCAGCATCTTTCACCTTCCGGCCCTCCGGGAAAGATGCACAAGACCGGCATTTCTCTTGGACACGCCCAGAGGGCAAAAGTTAGATGTAGATTACCACGCTGCCACGCGAAAAGGAAGACAAAGCAAAAAAGAATCCCTGCGCGGATTCTCAGGGAGTCTTTTTACGAATCTCTCTCAATTGAGACGGGTTCTCTAGTGCTGTGTCACATAAATTCGCGAACTTATTATGCGGTGCCCCAGCACTTTC
>JASEGR010000037.1 GCA_030017955.1 Candidatus Eisenbacteria bacterium | reverse complement strand
CATCCTGAAGCGTCAGAGGGGCGAGAAGCCCCTATGAAAGTGTCGTGTCGCGGGGCAAAGACATAGACAAGGAACTTCCGGGACACGACACTAGCAAACCTGATTAAGCTATCTCAAAAGAACGATCCTTCCGGTTTCCACCCTTTCCCCGAGCTTTGCCCTGTAGAAATAGACTCCCGAGGAAGCGGCTTCGCCGGAATCCTTGACGCCGTCCCACACTGCCCTATGCATCCCCGGACCGAAAGTGCCGTCCACGACCGTCGAAACTTCCTGTCCTCTTACATTGAAAACTTTCACCTCCACTTTCTTCCCGGTTGAAAGGAAGAAAAGAATCTCAGTCTCACCTTTGAACGGATTCGGCCTTGCTCCCAGGACTGCCTCATTGCCCGGTGCATCAAGAGCATATATGGATGGTGGTGTTGCCGCACATGGGAACGTTGCAGTGAGCAAGTAAGAATCAGTCTTGCTGTATTCCGTGCTTGATGCCGGATACACTCTCACAAAGAACGGTCCTGCCTTGGGATTGTTGTATGTAATGAATTCGTCGCTTGTGCCGGCGTTTGCGGAACTGCCCACGGTCCTGTGCGCGGGATCATAAAGTACCATGTTATAGTTCTTCGGCAGGCTTGTCAGACTAATCGATATCGCCCCGGCTCCGGCCACATCCAGCTTGTAGTAGTCATTGTCAGTGCCGGTGTAGACGTACGATTCGTAAACCGCCCCGCTTCCGATCGGCGCGAATGCTGAGCTGAAACTGGCGTTAGGCTCGTAAGTGTCTGGCGGAGCACTCCCGGTCGTGAAGGTGTAGTCCCCCGAAACAGCAAGATTGGCCAGCGCGTCCTGGGACTTGACCCTGTAGTGATAGAGTGTCCCGGGCGAAAGGTCGCTCAGGGACACAGCGTGATTGGTCAAAAGTGTTCCATTGTATAAAGACTGCTGCCCGTAAGAAGTCGTGACTCCGTATTCAACCTGCGAAGTCGCCGGCTCGTCCGTCGTCCATGTGACCGTCGAGTAGTCAACGCCAATGGAGCCGGCGGAGACATCTGAGATGACTGGTGGAGTAACATCCACACCGGGGATAGTGTAAACGGTGCCGTGTACCGTGTAGGTTGAAACCCCGTTGGTTGAGATTATCACGTGTCCGTTTACGACCGTTCCCTTGCCAGAAGGAATCGTCCCGGCCGAACCCAACTCGGTCTGATAGATGTAGCTATTGGCGGCGACGAGCCTGTTGATCACAGTCTGAGTCGGATGGCCGTAGCTGTTCGAACCAACAGAGATGATCGAGACCTCAGGCAGAAGCGCGTTGACAAGAGTCTGGTTTGAGTTGTACGCGGAGCCATGATGGTCAACTCTGTAAACCTCTACGTCACCGACAAGAGGAGCCACAGAGCTTTCGACATCCTTGTAGCCGCCCGAGTTTGCGCCTGACAGGTCGCCTGCCTGATAGAATTCAAAGGAGCCAATCTTGATCTTGAGAACGACACAGAGGTCGTTCTCGTCGCTTACACCCGAGACTCCATTGCCGTTCAAGGCAACACACGTGGCGGTTGCCCCACCTCCGAGATCCAGCACCTGCCCCTTTACGAATGTTGTTCTCTTTGAGCCGACTGCGTTCACGTACTGGACATATGCCTGAGTCGTATAACTTCCACCACGGTCGTAGGCCGCAACGTTTATTTTCGAGCTTCCCCCCAGCCCGTTTATGACCTCGTCAAGCCCGCCAATGTGGTCGACGTGGTAGTGCGACACGACAGTGTAGTCAAGCGATGAGATCCCTTTTGACTGAAGATACGGAAGTACGACATTTGTCCCCTTGCCGGTTTCTCCACTGTCGAAAAGGAGAGTCTTGCCGGTTGGAGAAATAACGAGAGTCGCATCACCCTGGCCGACATCGATGCAGTGGATTTCAAGATTTGCCGCGAATAACAGAGAAGGAAGAAGAAATAATACAATCGCTGAAAACGATGCTACTCTTGCCATCACTGCAAGCCCCTTTCCGTCAACGCCGAGCATTGGACTCCGGAAGAAGGCTTGCCTGAAGTGAAATCACCACTACAGTCCCCAAGCCTCCGACCGGAAGCTACGGCTTCTTGACCTGGAAGGGCGTTGGCAAAGCAGAAAACGAATACGCGAGAAAACCCATCCCTGGAAAAAAGCCCAGCATTCCAACGGAGACTGGGCCACAACGGACCCGTGCTTTCCCTAGAAGACACGGGTTCCAGGGGCGCAGTCTCACCATAAGTCTATCTCTTTCAGCACCTTCCGTCAAGGAAGAACTCTCTATTGTGCCCTCTTGTGCAGGGGGGCGTATCTAGCGGTCATAAGGCCCCTACGACACGCCGTCGCCCCCGGATTTTTTCTCTAAGGCCCGGAGGCTAGATGACGATAACAAAGACAGATTGCCGCACTCTGTTGCTGTGCGTTCGTCTTGTCACTTTGTTCGTTTCGGCAGGAGCATTTGCTCCAACAACGGAGGTCGTAGGTTTCTTCCCTTCGACAAAGGGAAGAAGTTCAAACAGGAGGAGTGAAATGAAGAACATATCATTCAGTCCCGCCGGTTATCTCTTTTTCTGTCTTCTCTTCTGTACACTTTTTGTTGGTATGTCGTTTTCACCTGCCGAGGCCCAGATCCGCATATTCACAAAAACGCTCGATGCAGGAGTCTATGACGTGGCCTCATCCATGACCCGGACATACGACGGGGGATTCGCCGTGGCGGGGGCAACGATGAGTTATGGGGCGGGCCTGACAGATATCTTCATCTCAAGGTTCGACCGCTCAGGGGACCATGTGTGGACGAGAACACTTGGGGGCACGGGTTACGATGAGGTCTACTCTGTCTGGCAGTCTCTCAACAACGAGCTTCTCGTAACCGGGTCCACTACCAGCTACGGTGCGGGCGGCCTTGACCTGATACTGTCAAAGTTCAACTCATCGGGTGATCTTGCGTGGACAAAAACTCTCGGCGGCAGCGGCGCAGACTATGGACGCTCCGTCATACACACGTTCGACGGCGGGTTCGTCGTGACCGGAGCGACTTCAAGTTATGGTGCAGGCAACTATGATCTTCTTCTGTCCAGGTTCGATACATCAGGCAACCGCACCTGGACAAGAACACTTGGCGGAAGTGACCGGGAGTGCGGTTTCTCTGTGATTCAGACAATGGATGAAGGATACGTCGTGACGGGATACACACGCAGCTACGGAGCCGGCTCAGCCGACCTCATTCTTTCAAAGTTCAACGACGCAGGAACCCATCTGTGGACCAAAACCCTCGGAGGAATTTACGATGAGGAGGGAAGGTCCGTAATTGAGACGTCTGATGGATCGCTGGTGGTGACAGGCTACACCCGCAGCTACGGGGCGGGGAGCTCTGATATCATCATTTCGAAATTCACTTCGTCCGGAACGCATGTCTGGTCAAGGACAGTCGGGAGCACCGTTTACGATTACGGCCATTCTGTCATTGAGGCATCAGACGGGAGCCTGATCCTTGCAGGCTCTGTTTCTGAGTATGGCGCGGGCTCTGATGACGCCGCTCTCCTCAAGTTTGGTGCGTCAGGCGACCTTCTCTGGACAAAGGCAATTGGAGGAAGCAGTGTGGACGTTGCCTATTCTCTTGCACAGGCTGTGGACGGCGGACTCCTAGTGGCAGGATATACTCAGAGCTATGGCGCAGGCAATAGCTGCGTCTTGATCTCTGGTTTTGACTGTGACGGAAACGGTTGTAGCGGGGTCTTCGTACTCCCGACCGTGACTGCGATAACACCGACTGTTGCCTCGCGGGCTCCGTCGCTTGGCTCCCCAATACCAACTGTAACGACTCCTTCTCCGAGCGTTGGAATAGAGGTAGCATCGATGACCACTGCTTGTGAGACAGAGACTTTTGCCGAGGATATGCCGCCTGCGATGACTAAGCCCCAGGTATCCGCATTCAGGATCGGGGTCGCAAGCCCGGTTTCTTCGCACATCACGGCAAATCTCTCGTTGCTGAACGCGACGGCCGTCAACCTCACTATCTATGACGTTTCAGGCCGCATGATCGGACAGCCGTATAGATTCTCGGAGATGAGGGCCGGTAATCACACATTGGAGATCCCTGCCTCTCACTTGAAGAGCGGAGCCTATCTCATCGTGCTTGAAGGGGCGGGTCTCAGAGAGATGGTAAAGGTAGTCAAAGTCAGGTAGGGAAAGACAGCCTCTCCACCCTGAAATAAGTTAGCTGGAAAGCCTCTGACTGCGGAAGGGACGATACCGTCCTGAATGCTTTCGCTGAAAGCCGGGGTCACGATTGACGGTCGAGGCCACCTCGACCGTCAACTTCTCTTCTGCAAATATCCAGTTGCCGCAAGACATCCAGTGTGCCGTCCCATATCAAAGATACCGCAATTGACACAAGCAGCAACGCGTGTTGGAATAGACACAAATAGCGAACGATTTCCCCAATGCGAGTCTCCCATACGCCTTCCAAGTCGGCGGGATAGCCTGAAATGTCTCTGCTACTGGTTTGGAAGAGCGTTCGAACAGCGTCCTCCGGGCAGAGGAAGATTGGCGCGAGATGAAAAAGTGAGCACATCCGGCCTGACACAATGAATCTTCAGCATCTCTTCGCTGAATACGGGCTGTATCCCTCCACATTTCTGGTCTGTTTCGTAAGCGGGTTTATTCCGGTCGTAAACGCGGAAGTCTACTTGGCGGCAGTTTCAATGGTTGCGCCGAAGTTTTCGGCGTTCCCGCTTGCATTTACGGCAGCCTCAGGGCAGATGATTGCCAAATCAATAATCTATCTGGCTGGTCGCGGAGTTCTCAGGCTGCCAATCAAAAGATATGAGAAAAAAATGGACAGGGTCGCTGAGCAGATAGAAGCCTGGGGAACCAAGACCGGCCTCTTCACATTCATAAGTGCTTTTACCGGATTCCCTCCTTTCTATGCTGTCAGTTTTCTGGCCGGAGTCTTGAACGTGAAGTTTCAACGGTTCTTCTTGTATGGCTTCCTTGGAAGGCTTCTAAGGTTTTTTGTTGTTGTCCTTTTCCCTCGGGCTGTGGGGGAACTCATCAAATGAGAATGCAGATACTGGTTGACTCTCAAGAATTCTGCGAGAGTCTTAGACATGACTTGCTTTCGTCGAGAGACTACTCCTTCATACAAACGCTGTCATTCGAGGGAGACAGCGCTGGTAAGATGCTGGCCAGTTTACTTCTATCTTCGAAATGCGCCGACAAGAGAATTCTCGTTGATTCCTTCACAAAGTTCAGGTTGAGTGACAAGCTGGTTTACTCTCCCAAGAATCTGTTCAATTCCAAACTACGGAGGGAGGTCAGGGAGACTACCGGAATGATCGAACATCTCAGGAAAAGCGGGATAGGCATGAGATTCACGAATCCCAACGGTCCGCTTTTCATGAGGGCGGCGGCACGGAACCACAAAAAGTTGCTCGTTCTGGATGACAGGGTGGCTTACGTGGGTGGAATAAACTTCAGCGAGCACAATTTCTATTGGCACGACATGATGCTCAGGATTGAAGACCAAGGAGTGGCAGAGTTCCTGAAGGAAGACTTCTTGTCGACTTGGAACGGTCACAATCTCAATGCGTCGAGGCGCTTTGAGGGAGTGGAGTTTCATCTCCTGGATGGTGTTTCGAACGAGGCAAGCTTCATGCCGATCCTGGGGTTGCTTAGAAACTCGAAAAGAAGAATCTGGGTCGAAAGTCCTTACCTGACATTTCCGTTTAGCCGGATACTCAGAGAACTAAGAAGCAATGGCGTGTCAGTAACCATAGTAACTCCCGAGGAAAACAACGAAAAGCTTCTCAAAGAATGCCTGCTGTGGGAGTCAGCCAGGTCCGATTTCGACCTCAGACTCTACAAGGGTAGAATGACGCATTTGAAGGCTATTCTCATAGATGACGATTTCCTCCTGGTAGGTTCTGCCAACTTTGACTATCTGAGCTACCACTCTCAGCAGGAAGTAGTGGCTGTTGTCAGCGATCCCGATGTCATTCAAAGTTTCAAAGAGCGAATAGTCAGCAAGGACCTTGAGAATTCAAGCGTATTTGACGGGAAAGTGAATGGATTGAAAGGGAATCTAATTCATCTGGGGCTGCGGTCTCTTGGAAAGCTAGCGACATCCCTCGGCAAACTCTAGCCCGGCAGCCGTCACGTTGTAGTGTGCCGTCCCGGAGATAGCCTCGCAGAATGCACGAACTTCCATATGCCGGCCATTCCCTAACCACCTGCCCTTGCCCTTCTCCGAACCCTGTTCCAGATGAAGTAGGAAGGCACGCCGATGGCTATGAAGACTATGCCGGATACTGTTTCTCTCGGCCTAGAGTGGAATGTGAGAGCAAGAAAAACAAGAGCGAATAGCACCAAAAGCGCGGGGAGAAAAGGATAAGCCGGAATCTTGAACGGTCGTTCGAGGTCAGGAAACCTCTTCCTGAATACAAAAAGAGATAGAGTCACGAGAAGTCCGGATAGCCAGATCACAAAAATTGTGAGAGTCAGGAGGGATTCGAAAGTGCCCGAGACTGCATAGCCGATAGCCAGAGCCGAAACGAGGAGTAGTGCGGCGTTGGGAGTTCCGCCCTCGTTCACGTTGCTGAGTTGCCGGAATGCGAGGCCTGCTCTGGAAAGTGCGAAGACGACCCTGGGCCCTGTCAGGAGCTGCGAATTGAGTCCGCCAAGAATGATAAAGAGAGCGATCAGTTCGACGGCTGCCTTCCCGGGGCTGCTGAAGGCTTCGACAGCAGCATCTCTTGCAGGTAAGACAGAACTCGCCACACCCTGATTTCCCAGAACTCGTAAAAGCGAAAAGTTCAGGATAAGATATATTGAGATGACAAGAACCGTTGATCTCACGAGCGAACGAGGAAGAACCCTGGAAGAAGCTTTCACCTCTTCGGACATGGTAACAACATCCCCATAGCCCGCATATGTCCACAGAATCGACTGAAGGGCAACTGCGAAAGCCATGAGACCCAGGCTCGAATGCTGAGTCTCAATTGCGCTTGCACCTGCTCTCCTTGCTCCGAAAATGACTACTGCCGCGGATAAGATGAGGAGGAAGAGCACCTTGCTGCCCGTGAGTATTCTCTGAGCAATCTTGCCTTCCTTCAAGCCCAGGTAGTTCAGAATTGCAAGCACGGCGATGACGACTACCGCTGAGACTCTCGCCGATGCCGGATTGAAACCGGCCAGTTCTCCAAGGTATTCGCCGAAGACCACCCCTAGTGCAGCCACGCTCGCAGGATAGATTATGAGAGTCGCAGCCCAGCCGTAGAGAAAGGCCGGAAGTCTCCCGAAAGCCTTCTCAATATAGACGTACCAGCCGCCCGCAAAGGGGAAAAGAGTACTGAGCTCGGCAAGGACAAGAGCATCAACAAGGGCTATCAATCCCCCAAGAAGCCAGGCAAAAAGAATGAGCTCGGGTATACCGAGCTCATTTGCAACGGTCCCAGGCGTTCTGAGGATGCCTGCTCCGATGGCGGCTCCCACCGAAATGGAGATTCCATCCCAGAGGCCCAGGATTTTTCTCAGCTGATGCCGGCTGTTGTGTGCTGCCCCGCTAATTTTCCTTAAGCCTTCTTTTTCTCCGAGAACGATTCCCCGGCAAAATCCACAAATGGCTTGAGGAGCGAACTGAACTCCATCGGGAAGATGAACTTCGTAGCCGGACTTGCTCCAAGGGACTTGAGCGCTTCAAGATACTGAAGGCTCATGGTTTTTCCGTCTATGCCTTTTGCAATGGAGAAAATCCTCTCCAGGGCAAGCGAGAATCCTTCTGCCCTGAGTATCGCTGCCTGCCTGTCTCCTTCTGCCTTGAGGATCGCCGCCTGCTTGTCTCCTTCAGCGACTGTTATGGCGGCTTGACGCTTTCCGTCCGCCTCCAATACCATAGCCCTTCTATTTCTCTCGGCACCCATCTGTCTGTTCATTGCTTCCTGGACTTCTGACGGCGGCACAATCTCCCTTATTTCTACTGTTGTTACTTTGACTCCCCACCGTTCAGTCACCTCATCCAGCTTGACTCTCAGAACCTGATTGATCTGCTCTCTTTTCGCAAGCACATCATCGAGGACGATGTCTCCCACAACCGCTCTCAATGTGGTGGTCGCGATTCCCTGCGATGCTCCTGCAAAGTTTCGCACTTGAACAACCGAAAGCGTCGGGTCAACAACTTTCCAGTAGATGAGGAAGTCAATCGCTATGGGTGCGTTATCCTTCGTTATGCAGGTTTGATGAGGTATTGAAAGGAAGAGCTCACGCAGGTCAACCCACACAGGCCTGTCAACGATAGGAATAAGAAGAACGAGTCCAGGCCCCCTTTGACCGACGCATCTTCCTAGACGGAATATGACGAGTCTCTGATACTCGTTCACTATCTTTATGGACATCTTCAAAAGCGCCAGAGCAAGAATTAGGATTACGACAAATGATAGTGTTATACTTTGCATCGTCTGCTCCTTTCCTATGGATTCCCGATTCTTCTTACATTCAACTTCAAGCCGTCGTTTCCGATAACCTCGATTCTGTCACCTTCTTTGATAGTTCCACTTTCGGAAAAAGCATTCCACTGTTCTCCGCCCACGAGAACAAATCCGGATCTGTCAATATCACTTTTCGCTTCACCCTTCATTCCTATGACACCTTCGACTCCGCTCACAACTTTTCTCTTCTGAGCTCGAATTCCTTTTGTCACGGCGAAAAGGAAGAAGAGCCCGGTGAAAACAGCCACACTCAAGATGAGACTCAGAGAGACCTTGAAATACGGAAGAGATGGTTCGTACAGCATAAGCGATCCAATCACGAATGACACTACCCCTCCTACTGTCAGTGTACCGTGTCCAGGAATCTTTATATCAGCTATGAAAAGCACAACAGAAAATATTATGAGGAAAAGCCCGGCCAGGTTGAGCGGCAGGGTCTCAAAAGCGACGAGGGCAAGAATGAGACAGATTGACCCGACTATCCCCGGCAAGACGGCACCGGGGTTGGCAAACTCGTAGATTAGTCCGTAGATTCCAAGTATGAAAAGTACATATGCCAGGTTGGGATGTGAAATCGTGTGGAGAAAATCCTCCCGCATACTCATCTTCATGTCACGAATAGGAAGTCCCTTGGTGGAGATCGTCTCTTCCCCATCCAGAGCTTTCACCTTCATTCCGTCGAGCTTGTCAACCAGGGCGGGAAGGTCTTCACACTTCAGGTCAACCACACCGGATCTCATCGCCTCATCGACGCTGGACGATATGCTCTTTCTCACTGCATCTTCTGCCCAGGAGAGACTCCGTCCCCTCCTTTTTGCGATCGACCTCATGTAACTCGCCGCGTCGTTCGTGATCTTGTCACTTGCAGTCTTGCCTTCCATGTCAACGGGATGCGCCGCTCCGATGCTCGTGCCTGGTGCCATCGCAATCACACTGGCAGACATGGCTATGAACGCTCCTGCCGATGCAGCTCTTGCTCCTCTTGGAGAAACAAAGACCACTGTCGGGATTTTCGAATTCAGGAAGGCCTGGACTATCTGCCTCATTGAAGTATCAAGGCCCCCAGGAGTGTCAATCTGAACAATGATGCAGGATGCGTTATCTTCTTTCGCTTCCTCGACCACCCTGATCAGGTACTGTGCCACTATCGGATCGATTACACCTTTTACGGTGACAACTCCCACGTAGGGCACATTCTCTTTTGAATGGAGAGGAGGAACTGCCAGGGCAAGGCCGAGAAGAGCCGTAACAACGAGGGCAACCCTTCGCAAGGGAATCCTCAGAAGAACGCTACTGCGCGCATGTCGGAACATGGATTGCCACTTCCTTTCTCTCCCAATGGCTAAATCTAACTTCGTTCTACGGCCGTCTGCCTCATCGTGAAAATTTTCCGAAGGAGTTGTACAGAGACGCGAAGATCGCCGCCCCTATAAACCCATAGACAATACCATAGATGAGACCGAGTACGCTCCCTCCGGCTGAAACGGAATAGCCCGGGCAAAACTTTGACATGAGCATCATGTGCTGGCCACCGGCGGTGGCATTCGACAGAAGAGTGGCCGCAAGCATCACTATTCCAGCCAGAATTCCTGACGAAATGGCAAACGGAATGACTTTGAGTTTCACACCGCACCTCCTTTTGGAAAGCGCCCCGGGCTCTGTCCCTTGGCAGTTCTGGGACACATCAGTTACTCCTTAGAACGTAAGAGATACCAAGCCTCAGAGCGGGCTCTGCAGACGGACCTATCAGGCCCGTCTCTTCCTGGCAATCTATTAGAGGCATCTGCCTGGGTCAAGACTTTCTTGGCGGGCCCCACTTTGGGAAAGCCCGGAACAGCATCGAACCCTCAGCCGCCGCTCTCTCTCATCTCCACTCCAAGAAGAGCGCCGGCCTTTTCCAGGAAGCTTCCGTCCGGCTTCAAGTCTGCGGCGGAGATGAAAAGCCGCTCGATCTCATCGTCCACGGTGGAACTTCTCAAGGCGGACCTGAGATCAACGGATGTCCGGCAGGCAAGGCAAGGTTTCAACCTGCCGTCGCATGTAAGCCTCAATCTATTACACTGATCGCAGAATCCTTCCGTGACCGGCGCTATGAAACCAACCTTGCCCCGCCCGTTTCCTAGCCTGAAGCTTTGTGCAGGACCGGAGGAACCCTCTCTTTCTTCAGGGAAGAGAACGTGGGCTTCTTCGACTGCTCTTCTTGCCAGTGCCACGGGCACCGTGCTCATTGCATTGCCGTTTCTCCCAAACGGCATGAGCTCGATAAACCGCACCTCAATCCCGAATTTCTCAGCCAGGGAAACGAAATCAAGAACCTCCGAATCATTCAATCCTTCCAGCAGGACCACGTTTATCTTGACCTCAAGGCCCGCACGCACCGACTGAGAAATGCCTGTCAGAACAGAATCCAGTGCATCCCTCCCGGTTATCCTTTCAAACTTCTTCCTCTGAAGAGTGTCGAGACTTATGTTTACGCTGTCCAGCCCGTGCGACCTGAGGCCGTAAGCCATCTCGCCAAGGAGCACTCCATTGCTTGTAAGCGCAAGACGACCTCCCCCTTTCGCCTCCGACAGGAGACTCAGAAGTCCAACTATGTCTTTTCTGAGAAGAGGCTCTCCGCCGGTCAATCTGAATTTTTCGATGCCGAGCCGTCTTGCTGCACGGACGACTCTGGCCAGCTCTTCAAAAGTGAGGATTGATGAATGCGATTTGAGTTCTATGCCTCCTTCCGGGTGGCAGTAGAAGCATCTCAGATTGCACCTGTCAGTCAAAGAGATCCGGAGATACGTTATTCCTCTTCCCTTTTTGCCGCACAGCGCCAACTATCTTCCTCCCATCATGCAAACAGGTGAGGCACGAATGCACAATCATCCGTGAATCTGATGCGCTTTCCTGACCTCATAGCAGGCTACATTGTGTCCTACCGGATGTCAACTGAGCCAGATTCTCCTTCGGGGGCGATTCCCGGCAACATAGGGCTTGCTTAAGAGCGGATAAGAAAGATAGTATCTGAATACAATGAAGGACGATGCAAAGCCGAAGATTGCATTTCTCGAACATGCAAGCAAGATCGGAGGAGGACAGGACGTTCTTTTCCGCTTCCTTGACGAGGCTGAGCACGATTTCGAAGTTTCTGTGGTAACCGGCGGAGAGGGGCCGTTTACTGAAAGACTCAAGAGCTCCGGATTCAAGTGCCACATCCTCCCTGCCAGACTTGAATATGGAGTCACATCTGACCCGGTCAAACTGGCCGGGTTTGTCTTTCAGTCCGTTTCCCTCGGGCTCAGACTCGCGAGATTGGTCAGAAGAGAGAGGATAGCGCTTCTGGTCGCAAATCACACTTATGCGATTCCACACGGCGTAATTGCCTCCATGCTCACCAAGGTGCCGTTGGTCGCAATCGTGCACTCCGTTCTTGACGAGAAGGTAATGGGTCTGAGCGAGGCGCGCTTCGTTTCCATGCTTCTGAAGCGGTCGGATGCAAAAGCAATCTGCATTTCCAGGGCGGTCGCCGCCCCACTTCTCAGGGGCGGGCTGGACGAAAATCGCATACGTTACGTCCACAGTTGGATCGCTGTTCCTCCGGAAGCCACACTCAGACAAAGAAGGGAAAGCCCCATGACATTTGGTGTTTTTGGAAGGCTCATACCTGAAAAAGGACATGAGCTCTTCTTGAGAGCAGGGGCAATGCTTCTCAAGTCCGCTCCGGATACAAGATTTCTGATAGCCGGAGATCCGATTTTTGCCAAGGGAGACGCCGGTGACTATCCCGGTGAACTCAAGACTCTAGCATCTGCTCTCGGGATTGCAGGCAAGGTGACCTTTCTGCCCCACCAGGAATCGTTGGATGAGCTTTACCGGTCTGTTGATGCAGTGGTCGTCCCCTCGACGGTCAGCGAGGCCTTCAATCTCGTGATTCTCGAAGCGATGGCAAGAGCAATTCCGGTGATCGCCTCAAACAAGGGGGGAAATCCCGAGCAGGTTACCGACGGGATCACTGGGTTTCTTTTCAGGAGCGGAGACTTTCAGGACCTGGCTTCCAAGATGAGCCTTCTGTCGAGCAACAGGGACGGAGCCGCTGCGCTCGGCCTGGCAGGAAGAAAGAGAGTCGAAGAGAACTTCACAAGAGAGAAGAACGCTCCGCTCTTTATCTCGGTGCTGAAAGAAGCCGTCTTGGCCGGCGGCCGGTTTCCACGCCTCCACGGTGCCGGCTCCCCGGATCCGGGCGCGCCATGAGAAGACTACTCATCGTTGCATATTACTTTCCTCCCCTTGGAGGCATGGGCGCCATCAGACCACTCAAGCTTGCGAAGTACCTATCGAGGAAAAACTTCGAGGTCTTTGTCCTCGCCCCGGAAAAAGGAACATCAGAGATTACCGACGAGTCAATCATCATCCCGCCGGAGCTGAACGTTGTGAGAAGCTCGGCGTTAACAGACAGAATAAGGCTCTTTCTTGCCAGGGCCGGACGGACGACTACCGCAGGTTCAATGAACTCTCAGAGATTCGAGCCCTCCGGCAACGAACAGCCAAGAGCAGGCAGCAGTGTGGCAGAAGAAGTCGGGGATGCGGACGGCAGAACAGTGCTTGAATCCGCAAACCGGACTGCTCTCCAGAAGCCAAGAGGTCTTCTCAGCCAGTTTGCCAGAGATTTTCTTGTCAACTGGATCCTGATACCCGATGGAAAGGCCGGCTGGATTCCGTCTGCACTCTCGTGTGCAGAGAAGCTCATCGAGAAAGAACGGATTGACCTGATTTTCTCCACATCAAGTCCTTTTACAGACCATGTGATTGGCTATCTTCTTAAGAGACGACTGGGCAAGCCGTGGATTGCTGATTTGAGAGACCTATGGGCACAAGATGAGTACATGGGAAGGCCTGCAATGAGAAGAGCCATCGACAGAAAGCTTGAGAAGGGAGTCCTGAGGCTGGCCGATGCCATCACCGTAGTCAGCAGTGAACATCACGATAAGTTCATTGATGTATATCCTGCCTTCCGTGGAAAGACATGGATAGTCCCGAATGCGTTTGATCCTGAAGACCTCGAAGTACCATGCTGTGAAAAAACAAAATTCTTCAGTCTGACTCATACTGGAACAGTCTACGGAGAAGACAAGAACTTCGAAGACCTTTTCATCGTGCTGAGAGATCTATTGCGCGAAGGAAAGATCGACAGAGAAAGAGTGAAATTATCTTTCTTTGGTCTCCCGAACAGATTCATACTCAGACTCATCTCCGAACTGAACCTGGGTGAAGTTGTGGAATACAGAGGTCTCGTGAATAGAAAAGATGCGCTGAAGACCCAGCGTGAATCGAGAATGTTGCTTCTCAGTGCAAAGGGCGGAGAGGATCCGGCACTCAGAGGGGCGGTCCGGGCAAAACTCTACGAATATCTATTCTCCGGAACGCCGGTTCTCGCCATGTGCAACCCGGGAAGCGCGCCCGCAAGAATCATACTCAAAGCCGGTGCAGGAGAAGTTGTAAAACCGGGCGACCGCGAGGGATTGAGGGCGGCCATCCAGAGACGGTACGATGAGTTCCTCACAAAAGGAGAGCTGGTCCACGGGGTGCGCGAAGGGGCTCTGGAAGAATTTCACTTTTCGAAATCAGGCGACAAGCTTGTTGAGGTCATTGAGACTCTCATCTGAACTCCGCGAAATCCATCCTGACGGACTTCAGAATTCCTCAATGATTTTCTTGATTTTTTCCTGGAGATTGCAGGGCACGCTCTTCTCGCGACACTTTTCCTTCACGACCTGTTTCGCACCAGCCGCATTGCAGCTGAGTAGAGAGGCCGCAGAAAGCCAAGCAGGTCCTTCTCGAACTTCTTATCGTTCAGAGATTTCTTCAAGCTTGTTCAAGCCCCCTGAGCCAACTTACCCTCAAGAAACGGAGAAACGAAAGAAACCTTGCCGGAAGAGAACGTGGCAAGAACCCTTGTGTCCGGAATTTTGTCCGCCTCGCACCTCAACACGTCGCGTGACAGAACGGCAAGATCCGCAGACTTACCTTCCTCAATACTTCCGCGAAGATCTGCCTCACCTTCGAGAGCGGCAGGATTAAGCGTATAGGCAAGGGCTGCGTTCCGCGAATCGATGCACTCTTCCTTCACCCATGATTCCCTTCCGTTTCTCCGCCTTGTCACCGCCGCGTGGAGACCAACCAAAGGGTCAGGTGATTCTACAGGCGCATCGGACCCAAAGACAAGCCTTGCCTTACTCTTCAGAAGTGAATTCCAGGGGTAAGAGTACCTCACACGTTTGCCCCAAAGGAGTTCCGCCGTCTCCATATCAGAAACTGCATGCACGGGCTGCATCGAGCTGAAGACTCCCAGCCTTCCGAATCTCGGAATGTCCTTCGGATCGAGAAGCTGCGCATGTTCCACTCTGAACAAGTTCCGCGCCTTCGTGCCGAGCTCCAACCGTACCTTCTCATATGAGTCAAGAGCCATCCTGTTGGCCATGTCTCCGATGGCATGGACGGAATACATGACGCGGGAAAGAAACGCAGCCCGCATTGTTCCGAGAAGTTCCGCCATGCTGATCGTAAGCACGCCTTTTTCCCTTTTGAGACCCTCATACGGACTGATCATGAGAGCTGTCCGCGAGGTGAGCGAGCCGTCAATGAATGCCTTCACTCCCATTATCCTGACAAGGTTGGATCCGAATCCGGAGGTGATCTCGAGGGAGCTTAGAAGAGGAAGCATGTTCAACGGGAGAAAAGACCGCACCCTTACCGGGAGTTTACCCTGGCTCTCAAGTTTCATCAGAAGACCAAGCAGATTCGACTGGCTGAAGTCATGAACGCCGACTATTCCGAGCTTGGCCAGTTTGAACAGGGTCTTCCTGATTGAATCCTCGTCGAGGGGCATTTCTTTTCGGACGACGGAGAGAAGAGACTCAGCTGCATTCTCTTTCAAGACTCCCGTCGCTTTCCTGCCTATTTTTTCCACAACAAATCCCGAAGCCCGCGACCTCTTGGCCGAAACTTCTGCCTTTCTAAGGGCCTTTGAGTTGCCCCAGACAGAATGACCGTCGTTACTCACCAGGGCGACATGGATATCGCTTCTGATTCCATCGAGAAGGTCCAGCGACGGCCGGGAGCTCCACATATTCGAATCCCAGCCCCTCCCAAGAAGCCAGCCCCCGGGGCGGACCTTGCGGGCAAAGGGTTTGAGCCTTGAGACCACTTCCTCAGGTGATGACGTGCCTTTAAGCTTAACCGACGTCCCTTCTCTGGAGAGACCATCAAGATGAATGTGAGAGTCAACAAACCCCGGCATCACTGTTGCTCCCTCAAGATCAACCCAGAGCGTTGATCTGCCGGTCAGCGCTTTGAGTTTCTCCTTGCTGCCAACATGCTCTATGAGTCCCCGGTTGACCGAAAGAGCCTTCGAGTATTTGTTACCACACCACACATTGCAGTTGTAGAGCACAGTCCTTGGGAAACCGCTCGTCGAGCTCATCCGTTCACCCGTTCTCTCTGCTGCAAGACATTTCCGTGGCGCCCATCAGGTCCCTGCACGTGTATCCGAGACCAATCGCATCGAACGTCTTCATGGGATTTCTTCAATGTCCCACTTCAGTCCGAATCGTCCAAATCCGATCTTCGTGTCGTGGTAGAAGACAACAGGTGATTTCTGCTCCCTGGCCAGTCCCAGATACCTTTCCTTCATGACACAGGTCGTGGTTGGATCGATGTCAAATGCCGTATTCCAGGTCGGTTTGGTATGCATCGAGGTCGGGGCAATATCGCCCGGGACAATCGCCTTCTCTCCATCGGATTCAATCAGCACAATCTGGTGGCCGCGCGTATGGCCGCCGGTCAGGACAACTCTTATACCCGGCAGTATCAGTGAGTCTCCTTCCAGGAGCTTGAGCTGGCCTGCCTCCTCAAGAGGCAGGAGATTCTCTGGAAAATATGAACTTTTGCCGAGAAGGCCAGGGAATCGGGCAGCCGCCCACTCTTCCCTTTGCGCAAGATAGGTCGCATTCCGGAAAACAGGCTTGAGTTTTCCGCCGTTCAGCATCGTATTTCCGCCTGCGTGGTCAAAGTGAAGGTGAGTGAGTATCACGAAATCGATTGATTCCGCGGTGAGTCGCTCACTCGCGAGAGACGCAGAGACTGAGTTTGACTTCTCAATGCGCCATATTCTCTTGTGCTTGTCGTCTTCGGAGAACTTATCGCCGACCCCAGTATCAACAAGAATGTTCTTGTCCGGAGTCCTGATAAGGAGTGGGTTCAGCGCAATCGGCATTAGATTGTCTTCATCGGGAGACACTTTCAATTTCCACAGAGCCTTCGGCACGATTCCGAAGAAAGTCCCGCAATCTCCCATGAAATGCCCGTCTGAGAGAATAGTCAGCTCGAATCTCCCGACCTTAAGCTTTCTTTTCATCGATGGCTGCCTTTCCGAGGAATACCCTCACCGAGTTAGAGTGTATTATCACCGTGTCCATCGTATCGTAGGCATAGCCGCCTGCAAGAAGAAGAGAGACGGGGATGTTCCTTTCTCTCGCCATCGAATAGATGAGAAAATCCCTCGTCATCAGGTCTTGTATGGTCAGTTTGAGCGCGCCAAGCTGGTCTCTCATGTATGGGTCCGCGCCGCCCACGTACACTATCAGCTCGGGTTTGATGCTGTCCAGAATCGCGGGAATTCTCTCGCGGAGTACTGCCAGATACTCTGCCCCCCCTGTTCCATCGCGAAGCCCCACATCAAGGTCGCTCGACGGTTTCATCATCGGATAGTTGTCTTCCTGATGTATTGAGAAGGTGAAAACGTTCGGGGCTTCCCGGAATATGTACGCGGTGCCGTTTCCCTGGTGGAGGTCGCAGTCAACAACAATCGCTCTCCGGATGTCCCCGTCCTTGAGGAGCCTCTTTATGCCTATGGCTATGTCGTTCAGAACGCAGAAACCTTCGCCGTCGTCCGGGAAGGCATGGTGAAATCCGCCGCCGAGATGAATTCCGACGCCGTGCTCAATGGCATTCTTGAACGAGAGAATTGTCCCTCCTGCTCCAAGCCACGAAGCTGAGACAAGTTCTTTTGAATAGGGGAGCTCGAGGACAAGAATGTCTTTCGTCGAAAGGGTCCCGTTCTTGAGTTTCTCGACGTATCCCTTCGTGTGAACGAGAAGTACGTCATCATCTGTGGCCGGCTCCGGAGACACGAAATCCCCTTCCGAAGCCACTTTCTCTTCAATGAGCAGACTCTTGATCAGACGGTATTTTTGTGTTGCGAAAACATGGGGACCAATATCGACTTCATAGGCATCTGAATAGACTATCTTTATTCTTCGCTTGGTCATGCCGCCAAACTCATGAATTCAAGTGCCATCTACGGCCTCAAGGCGAGCCGTGTTCTGGAGACTTACCTTCTCAGGTTTTCAAAAACCAGGAGCCCGGCGCCCAGGACACCTGCATCGTCCCTCAGCCTGGAGAGTTTTATCTCAACTCTGCTTCCGATTGTTGGAAGAGTAAAAAGAATCGAATAGCGCCTTACCCTTTCGAGAAGAAAATCACCGGCCAGGGACATTCCGCCGCCCAGGACAATGGCGTCAGGATCGATGAGATTTGAGATGGAGCCTATAGCCGCGCCAAGGAAGAGCATAGCTTCATCTACGATCGAAACTGCGATTCTATCTCCCCTCTTTGCCCTGTCAAAAACAGTCTTGGCGCTGATTCTCTTGCGATTGACATCTGCCGGAGTTCCGATTTTTGTTTTGACCCCCGCAATGATAAGATTCTCCGCCCGTTTTCCTATCGCCGTCGCAGAAGAAAAGCTCTCAAGGCACCCCCGGCCGCCGCACCCGCAGATCGGTCCGGACGGGCTAAGTGTCATGTGCCCGATTTCCCCGGCTCCTGAGAGACTTCCCCTGAAGAGTTTCCCGTCGAGAAATAGTCCGCCGCCAATGCCTGTTCCAAGGGTGACCATCATGAAATTCGAGTGCCCTTTCCCTGCGCCAAGCATCGCTTCACCCAGAGTTGCGGCGTTTGCATCATTGTCAACATAGACGGGGATTGAGAAGCGTCTCTCAAGAAAACTCTTGAGCGGGATATTGCACCACCCGGGAAGATTAGGGGATGCGCCAAGAATCTTTCCGGAAGGGAAGTCAACTGTCCCGGGACTTCCGACACCAATTCCCAGAACCTTCCCATTGCCTTTCTTCACCAACTCACTTGTAAGACCAAAAATCTTTCCGAGAATTGCATCTTTCCCCTTGCCGGCCTCAACAGGCATCGCTTTCGCAAAGCGGACATTCCCGGTCTCATCAAAGATTCCGCCCCTCAACGTGGTCCCGCCAAGGTCTATACCTATTGCAAGGCGAGCCTTCAACCGCAATCACCCCCTCTGACTCTCAGTTTGCCTGCTTGAAGAGTGCCTTGATGCTGCCCCAAGACACGGGCTCAATGGCCACCGGGTATTCAAAGAAGAATATCTTTCTTGCCTTCTGGTCGATGACATAAAGGAAATCTCCGCCCTTCGTGAGTGCCACATCCGACGGACTCTCGAAGCCGGGATCGGGAAACATCTCCAGTAGGTGGCCGAATGCATTGAAGAAGCGAGCCCACACGTTTCCGCCGCCGCTACAGCACGCGAAGAAATTTCCCACCGGGTCAAGGACAACGCCGTTCGGAGAGAACGAGCCGGTAAGCACGAGGTTCGGTTCTGCCACATAGCCCGAAGGGTCCAATGCCGTGCCGCCGCGCCACATGCATACTCCTGATCCGGCGCACGACGAGAGAATGAAGCTCCCGGGAAGGTTGTAGTCTCTCCCCCGGAGAACGCTGATGTCCTTTACAGCCCCCCCTGGTGCCAATCCCTGCGGGCGGGGCAGGACTTCGGCACCGTCTCTCCCCCTCTCCGTGAAGTCGAATTCTCGCAGTCCAGAGCCCCCAGGCGCCGTCACACCTGCAAAGAGGTATCCCCGAGTTGTAACATCAATTCCCCAGAAAGCAGTCTCATAGCCAGTTTGGCCGCTCTTCGGGAAAAGCTCTCTTTCGTCCCTGGATCCGGACCGATATCTGATAATGTATGAACCTCCGTCGGCAACTCTTGCGGAGACGAAAACATCCCGTGCGAGCACGGCTATGCCCGTCAGCTCGACAACGAGGGAGCCAAGCGGGAATTCGTCGACAAGAACGGCGGTTGTCTCTCCGTGAGTCAGCTTGAGAAGTCCGTTGTGCGAGCCGTAGCCCGAGGCCGCGGAAGTGATGAACCAGAGATTATTGTCGGGATCTATCGCGCATAGATATGGGCTCATCCTCTGGTCGTGTATGGTCGTCGTACGAGAAGGGATGTTTACCCAAAGAGCAGATGCGCTTCGCGCTATGCCTGTCAGGCTCAACAAAGAACATAGGATGAGAGAGATTCTACTTGACATGGGGGCGGTTCTTGATCGAGAAACCTTGTCGAAGCTATCACTGGAAGAGAGGCCATGTCAAAGGAAAAGGTCTGATCCACGGCATGGGGGAAAAGCCATTTTACCTTCTTTTCCCTGAGGTGTCAAAAGGTAGGAATCTGGAGAAACAGGTGACATCCGATAGCGAGCTCCTCTCGAGGTCAAAGAAGGGAGATAAAGAGGCCTTCGGTGAGCTTGTTCTCAGATACGAGCGGGTCATCTACTTCCTTTGTCTCAAGGCGGTTGGAGACCACGATGAAGCTTCGGATCTTGCTCAATCGGTGTTCGTCAGGGCGTACATGGCACTGTCGGGCTTCAAGGAGGAGTCAAGCTTCAAGACATGGCTCTATCAAATTGCAATCAATCTGACGAAGAATTACTGGCGGGACAGGGCGAGAAAAAGGAAATCAGAGCTTGCGCCCGAGTCGCTGGTCGAAGAGCCCGCCACCCTGGAGAGACTCTCAGGTGAAGATACACTGTCGTTTGTCTGGAGTGAGGCAATGAAACTTCCCGAGAAACAGAGGGCAGCTTTGATACTGAGAGCCGACAAGGGATTAAGCTACAAGGAAATCGCAAAGATTCTCAACACCCGTGAAGGAGCAGTAAAAGTTAATTATCATCACGCCGTGAGGAAACTCAGGGCACTTTGGGAAGAAAGGGAGAAGGAAGGGCAGGTCTCCGGTATGGGGGAGACGAAATGAAATGCAAGAAAGTAAAAGAGCTTCTTCTGAGTTACGAAGAAGGACAACTTGAGAAGGGAGATGCTCAGGAAGTAAGCGCACATCTCTCATCTTGTGCCGCTTGTGCCGGGGAACTTGAATCCTTGCGCAAGGTTCTTTCTTCGCTCTCCAGACCGCTTCCGGATCCCGGCGATAAATACTGGAGTAGTTTCCATTCGGCTGTTTTGGCAGAACTTGATTGCAAAGAAGAGACATCGGGCTTGGCAGAACGTATTCGCGGATTGTTGTTTCCTGATCTGAGGAGACTCGTGTACGTGGTTTCAGGCGCCTCTGCTGTCATTCTTGTCGCAGTCGCCTTAGTCTTTTTCCCCAGGATTGGAGATCTCCGGAATGACTTCCCGAAAGAACAGCTCCTCTTCGAAAATGAGGATAGCCGTATTTCAGTCTACTCACTTTCGGAGGAAGAGCTGGCTAAGCTCTCTCAGGATCTGACGTCGGCCTTTGAGACCACCCTTCAGGAAGATGGCGGCGAGACTCTCCTTTATGCCATCGAGAACTCTTCGCCGGAGTTTGTTACGAGTCTCACCACGTTGAGCACCAGCGAGCTCTCCAAGCTTGAGGATGAGCTCAAGAAAGTCGGACCTTCTATAGGGAGGAGTCAGTCATGAAAGGGAATTCGATTCGTTTTCTGTTCTTCTGTGTTTCGATCTTCATCATTGGACTGGTTTTCGTATCACAGAATTCATACGCTTTTCCGCCGGCCCCGGCTCCAGACAATCCCAACGATCCGGAGCCCGGGATCTACGGACCGCCTGGCGCGTTTCCTCCGGATGCCGCTCCCGACATCGATGAAGATTGGATGGACGAACTTGCTGCCCCATTTCCTCCTTGCATGGCTCTCAATATGGGAGGGGCAGGGATCTTTGCGGTCCCTGCAGCATCGCCTCCCGGCCCGCCAACCGTTCCTGAGCGCATGGAAAGGGTTCACAGGAAAATTGAGACTATGAGGATGTGGAGACTCACTGAGGAACTCAACCTCACAGAAGAGAAAGGTGCAAAGCTCTTTCCCGTTCTGAACAAGTATAACGACAAGAGGGCGGCGCTTGGGATAGAGAGGAGAAAACTCTTGACCGCACTGCGGGACCTGGCCAACGACCAGTCTCCTTCGGATGCGAAGCTCAAGGAGACACTCGATGCCCTTGAAGTAAACGGTTCCTCAATGGACCAACTCAAGAAGGACGAGCTGAAAGAATTGAAAGCGATTCTTGCACCGTACGAGCAGGCAAAGTTCATCATCTTCAACGAGCAGTTCGAGCGGGAAATGAGGCAGACGATAGAAAGAGTAAGAGGCAGGAATGCGGTTCCCGGTCCCAGAGGCCGGTCTACGAAAAGACCATAAAGCTGTCCCGGAGCCTTCCGGCCGTACCTTTCCGTGTTCCGAGGCCGAAAAAACAGGGGCTCAAGTTCCATCTTGAGCCCCTGCGCTTTTCTATAGGCAATGAGCGATCAGCTTGAGCGGACTACGTCTCTTCCTCCAGGTACTTTCCTGCGGCAACAGCCGCCATCGTACCGTCTCCGACGGCTGTAGCTATCTGTCTCACAAGTTTCTGCCGCACGTCTCCCGCGGCAAAGATCCCTTTTTCGGATGTCTCCATTTTGTCATCTGTGACAATATATCCTGCCTCATCCTTCCGGACCGACTCGGGCAGGAAATCGCCTCTTGGCAGCATGCCTGCATATATGAAAACGCCGTCAACCTTGAGCTCTGTCCTTTCACCTGTCTTCAGGTTCTTCAGCCTCACCTGAGAAACCGAGTTGTTGCCCTCCACTTCTTCCAATACCGAATCCCAGAGGAAGGCGATCTTTTTGTTCGCCAGAGCCCGTTCCTGAAGAAGCCTCACGGCTCTCAGCTTGTCACGTCTATGAATCAGAAAAACCTGCTCTGCGAATTTCGTCAAATAGATTCCTTCTTCGACCGCAGAGTTTCCGCCGCCCAATACCGCGATTTTCTTCCCTGCAAAAAACGGCCCGTCACATGTGGCGCAGTATGAGACTCCTTTTCCTCTGAGCTCCTTCTCACCAGGGACGCCGAGCACCCTGGGCTCGGTGCCGGTCGCGGCAATCATGCATCCGGCTTCGATTTCCCTTGTCTCGGTCGTGACCAAAACCCTTGAGCCATCCTTCCTGGCGGCGCTGACCGTCTCAGTCACTATCTCGGCTCCGAATCCTCTGGCTTGATGCTCCATCTTCTCCGCGAGTTCGTAGCCCGGAATCGACTCGAATCCCGGGTAGTTTTCGATTCGTTCAGTAAGAAGAACCTGTCCGCCGGGAGCCAGTTTCTCTGCAACGAGCACGCTCAATTTTGCCCTGGATGCGTAAGTGGCTGCAGTAAGTCCTGCGGGCCCCCCGCCTGCGATAACCATGTCATATTTATTCACGGGCTGACATTCCCCTTACGAGCCAAGAGCTTGCTCAACCATCTTCACAAGCTCGACTTTGGATGCAGCGCCGACTTTCTGAGCAGCGATCTCGCCTCCCTTGAAAAGCAGAAGAGTCGGGATTCCACGCACGCCATACTTGGACGCTGTCAATGCATTCTCGTCAACGTTGATCTTTCCAACCTTGATTTTACCCTTCATCTCCTGGGCAAGTTCTTCAACAACGGGTGCAATCATTCTGCACGGAGCGCACCATGGAGCCCAGAAATCAACCAGGACAGGGATATCAGATTTGAGAACCTCAGATTCGAAATTCTTGTCGTCAACAGCTACGGGCTTCCATGTTTCCATGTAGGTACCTCCCATCATTGCTTTGCATTCCCGGAAAAACGGGCCCACCGTCGCCGGTATTGGCAATCGGCTGCTTTCCCGAGCACAGAGTGATTACTAGAGAAAAGCACCTGCGAGTGTTGTGGCAGTCATGTTCATTTTACACAGTTCCCGGTTCTGTTTCCACACTTTTCTGCAATTCGTGCTCATCAATCCCCGGAATCTGTGATACCGGGCGGCAGGTTCGCGAATCAAGGCGTAAGACGAAGAGAGTTTCAGACTATCCTCATGAACCGATAACCCTGATGATCTCTTTCTCCACATCAGAAAGAAAGGCCGGGAGATCGACCGGGCTTGGAACGAATCCCTGGAAATTTCCTTTTTTTCCACCGCCGTTCCCCCCGACCTGCTTGACACGGGTCTCCAGAATCTTCGCCAGATTCTCCCCGAATCCGGCAGGAGAGATCAGGAAAATCTCTTTCCACTATTCTTATCCTGTCGTGAGAGACGGCCGGCTTTCTCAGAGGAAGAGCTTCAAGTTCCTCCGGCGTGACGAAATAGGTCTTGACGGGTCTGCACTCTTCGACTATCGCATTGGCAGCCTTTTCAACGGAATCGAGTATTTCGTCGCTTGCCTCCTGAGCGGAAAGCTCCAGATTCGAGCTCTCGAACCCGATATGCACGGAAAGAGTCTCACCGACGTTCTCCGCCAGAAACGCCTGAGAAAGAACGTGCTGCCCCGTGTGCTGCTGCATGAGATCGAAACGCCTGTCCCAATCCACCGTGCCGCGGACTGCCTTGCCGGGTTCAAGCGAACCTTCAATGGCATGGAATATTTCTTCTTCTTTTTCTATTGCTTCGATGACTCTTATCCCGTCAAGAAAACCGGTGTCAGAGGGCTGTCCGCCGGAGGAAGGATAGAAGGCGGTCCTGTCGAGAAGAACTTCGGCTCCGCCCGGGGTTTCCCGGACAAGGAGCACTTTTGCCTCAAACTCCTTCATGTACGGATCCTGCCAAAAAAGTCTTTCAGTGTGCTGGATCATATGTGTTCTGTCAGGTCATCAGACCCGGTTGAACTTTGCATCACAGAAACTCGCTTTGTCAACAAGAAGGGGCAAACAATATTGCCGGGTTACCGTCACGCACGATTCCGCGTCCCGGGGCCGTGAAACTCGGAGCAGGCTGCACGGAAGATTGTTCTTGCAACTGTCCATCATACCAGGATACTCTTGTGAAGTTGAGACCATGGCGTGAGGCAATGTGCTGAGCCCATGGTCCTTGGATCAACAAAAAGGTTCCCCGTTAAAACCGTATCCCATAGACCACACGAAAAAGGGATGCCCGGCAATCGCTGCCGGCCGTGTGTCGTGGAACTACGCGAGTAACAGGGAACCTTTTTGGCAGGGCTTGCCTGCCTAGTCTAGCTACCCCGCAACATTCTCAAAGTTCCAGAACTAGCGACTTCTTCTCAGGAAGTACTTTATGCCTGGAGAGGTTGGAGTAAAAAGCCTGCAGAAACCCGACTGACTGCGGCTCTTCCTAGAGGGACTCCACTGCTTTTACCTCTGGTACTCTCTCTTTCAGCACTCTCTCGACGCCTGCTTTCAACGTCATCTGGGAGAAGGGGCAGCAGCCACAAGCCCCCAGAAGTCTGACCCGAACCACTCCGTCAACTACATCAACCAGCTCTATGTCCCCGCCGTCGGCTTGAAGCGAAGGTCTAATCTCGCGCAAGGCCTGTTCGACTTTCTCCTGCATGTACTCCTCGCTTTCTCTAAAGTAACATCTAAACCTTCCACCACAACTCTCTACATGTCAAACAATTACATCTCTTGTTCTCTTGGTCTGTATCTTACCACGTCCCAATAGCGCCTGTCAAGATGATTTCCTCTTTCTCGACTCCAGCCTGCTGGAAGCATTCAGGACATCGGATTTCTCGAGCCATGCCCTTCGCGCGACGGAAACGCCGAGTTTCATCATCCAGAGCTGTTCCGTATTGTGCGAATCTGTGCCGATTGCCAGCTTCACCCCCAGCTCTTTTGCACGCCTTGCGTTCCCATCATTTAAGTCTAACCGATCATAGTAGGCATTTATTTCAAGAGCAGTTCCGGTTTTCCGCGCTTCCTCCAATACTCTTTCAAGATCTACGTCGTACCCCTCTCTCTTTGAAATCAGCCTCCCGGTCGGGTGCGCAATTATGCGAACAAATGGATTCCTCATGGCTTTAACAATTCTCTCGGTGACATTCTTCCTGAAGCCGCTGTGTATCGCAGCAACCACGACGTCAAGTTTCTCCAGTATGGAATCCGGAAGGTCCAAGCTCCCATCGGCTTTTATGTCAACCTCCGCTCCTTTCAGAATTCGTATGCCGGAAATCCTCTTCCGCAGCCCGTCAATCTCTGCCATCTGTTTGGAGAGCCGTTCCTCAGAAAGGCCTCCGGCATAAGCGGCAGATTTTGTGTGGTCGCATATTGCCAGATAGGAATAGCCCATGCGCTTTCCGGCGAGTACCACTTCTTCGATCGTATTGAATCCATCACTGTATGCAGAATGAACATGGAGATCACCTTTTATGTCGTTCTCCTCAAGGAGACGAGGAAGACTCCCCTGTCCGGAAGCTTCTATTTCTCCCGAGTCTTCCCTCAATTCAGGCGGCATCAATTCGAGGCCAAGTCCCTCATAGATGTCTTCTTCTGCTCTGCCACCAATACTCTTGTCCCCCTTGAAGATTCCATATTCGCTGATTTTCATTCCCATCTTCTTCGCGATTTCCCTCAGATGTACGTTGTGTTCTTTCGAACCGGTAAAGTACTGCAGGGCGGACCCAAAAGATTCCGGAGGAACTGCGCGGATATCGACCTGAAGACCTTCGCTCACGATGATGCTTCCCTTTGTATCTCCCTTTGCAAGCACTTCCTGCACGTCGGGGAGAGAAGTGAACCTGTCAATGATCTCCTCCCCTTCTCTGCTCTCGACCAGGATGTCTATGTCGCCAATTGTCTCCTTCATGCGCCTGAGCGAGCCGGCAGGCGACATTCTTCCCGTGGGGTTATATTTCTTGAGGGAATCAATAATCTTTTCGACAATCGGGAGGGCAATACCTAACGAGATTCTCTCTTTGCTTGCAGCGTGAAGTTTGATTCCTCGCAGGATGTTGTCGAGCTTCTTCTCTCCCATGCCGGGGAGAGAGGCAAGAGTCTTGTCTTTGGAGACTCGTACCAGATCTTCGACGCTCTTTACGCCCAGCTCTTTGTACGCCAGAGCAAGTGTTTTCGGCCCGAGTCCCTGAATCGAGAGAAGGTCAACAATTCCCGGCGGAACTCCGTCCATTACTTCTTTGAATTTACTGATCCGGCCTGTCTTGAGGTACTCCTCTATCTTCTCCGCCGTGCCCTTCCCTATCCCCGGGACCTCCAGGAGTTTCCCTTCCTTCCGGACATGCTCAATGTCTTCCCGCAGATCTCCAAGAACTCTGCTCACCTTTCTATAGGCATTGACTTTGAACCGGTTCTCTCCCTTGAACTCGAGAGCATCTGCCATCTGCTCGAAAAGCTCTGAAAGGACGCGGTTCTTCACTTTTCCTGCACCTTCTCATCGTCAGAAT
Source organism: Candidatus Eisenbacteria bacterium (assembly GCA_030017955.1). Classification (NCBI taxonomy): domain Bacteria; phylum Candidatus Eiseniibacteriota; species Candidatus Eiseniibacteriota bacterium. Next base: position 2,744 of record JASEGR010000037.1, on the reverse strand, counting down.
TGCTTGCTACCCAAGGCCCCGATGCTCGGAAGATTCTGTTCCTCCATTCTCAGCATCTCCACGAGGGATTCAATCGCATCTGTGTCCTTAACAAAATTAGTTCTCTCGGTGTCTATTCGATAGATTCTTGAATACGACGAGGCTTTCTCGACCCACCTCTTGTATGCATTGTCGAGTCTTGAAAGATATTCCATGGTTATCGATTTCTCACAATCTCTCCCCCTGTTTTCGATTCTCCCCAGAAGAATTTCGGGCGAGGCCTCAAGATATATGATCATGTCCGGAGGACGCAGGAAGCTTACCATCAAGTCGAAAAGGGATTTGTAGTTTTCATAGTCCACCTCAGTCATGGAGCCCTGCTCATAGAGAGTCCTTGCAAAGACCTCTCCGTCCTCATAGATGGTCCGGTCCTGTATGAACGATTCCTCAATCAACATGAACTCCCTCTGCGCTTCGAATCTTCTTGAGAGAAAGAACATTTGAAGATGGAAGCTCCACCTTTGCATGTCCTTATAGAAGTTCTCCAGATATGGATTGTTGACGACGGGTTCATAATAGGATCGCCAGCCGAGTTTCTGGTTCAGAGCTTTTGTAAGATTGGTCTTCCCGACTCCGATGTTGCCCGCAATTGCGAGGAAGAAGTTCTTCTTCATATGAACCTCCTTCGCCGATTCATGGTTACAATCTATTTGGAACGCACACGAAAGAACCGAGAAAACTTTCTTTGAGAGAAAAATACAAAGACACGCTCATTATAGTCACGCGAGCGGGTGTGGCAAGGTATTTACAAAAAAAATTCCGGGGCCTCGGGAGGCCGCTCAACGGGGCAGACAAGAGTTTTGACCGGGACCGGCAGTTTCTGAGAAGATGCAGGCCGGGAATCGTTGGGAGGTACTAGAAAACCATGGAAAAAGGCAGTCGAAACCCGGACTCTTCGCTGGGCCAGGAAGTTGTTGATTGGAGCCGGGCAAATGAAGAGGCGATTCGGATTCTTCAGGATCTCATAAGAATTGATACCAGTAATCCTCCCGGAAACGAGACCAAAGTTGCAGAGTATCTGCATCAGCTCTTTTCACAAGAAGGGATTGAATCGGAAATCCTGGAGCCCGGTTCCGGCAGAGGGACCATAGTTGCGAGGATAAGGGGGAGTGGAAAGCAGCGACCGATTCTTCTTCTTTCGCACACGGATGTCGTGGGCGTTGAGAGAGAAAAGTGGAGCTTAGAACCGTTCTCGGGCCAGATAAAAGAAGATTACCTTTACGGTAGGGGCGCAATTGATGACAAGGGAATGACGGCCGTCGAAACAGAGATAATGCTCCTTGTCAGGCGGCACAACATTCCTTTGGATAGAGACATTGTATTCGTGGCAGAGGCCGATGAGGAAGCAGGCGGACGGTTTGGGATAAATTGGATAGTCAAGAATCATTTCCAGAAAATAGATGCAGAAGTGGCGATTAACGAGGGCGGACGAGTGATGGAATCGGGCGGAAAGGTGAGATACGTCGCAGTGCAGACAACTGAGAAAGTCCCCTACAATGTAAAACTCACGGTGGAAGGACACGGCGGACATGCGTCAATGCCAAGGCCGGACAACTGCATCTCCATTCTTTCGACCGCGCTTTCCAGGATTTCCAAATACGAAACCAAGGTCAAGCTGAATCCAGCGGCAAGAGTTTTCTTCAACGGGCTTGCCAAGAAAGAGAAGTTTCCCGCCAGCTTCTACCTCAAGAATCTGAAAACACCAATGATTGGAGGATTCTGTTCGAGAAGGGTCTCAAAAAATCTCATGCTGAACGCTGTCATGAGGAATACAGTCTCCCCTACGATTCTGAGGGCCGGCATCCGCGCGAATGTGATTCCTTCATCCTGCGAGGCGCATCTCAATGTGAGGCTTCTCCCGGGCGAGACTATTGAGGAGTTTGTCTCGGAGCTGGAGAACGTGGTTCGGGACAATAGAGTGAAGATCGAATACAAGAAACCTGAGCAAGGTGAATCCGAAGGCTCTTCTTTCCAGAATGAGTTTTTCGCCAAGATCGTTGAAGCGTCAAAGAAGATATTTCCAGGGGCGGAAGTAGTTCCATTTTTGTCAGCCGGGGCAACAGATTCAAGAGCATTGAGAAAAAAGGGGATGCAGGCCTACGGAATTCTCCCATTTCCCCTCACCGAAGATGACCTGGGAAGGATGCACGGCAACGACGAAAGGGTGTCACTGAAGTCATTCTATTCGGGACTGCTGCTTCTCTACACGCTGGTGACAAGCATCGCAGGTGCTCGGCAATAGGCTCCGATTAAGCCCAGCCACACCCCCCGACCCAGCATGGAGTTGTTCGATTGTCAATTGGCTGATTGCAACGCGACAACCGACAAAAAAGGCCAAAAAGGCCGGACGGATCATATACTCCCCCGTGTCTTGTCGCCTCTTCCCGCCCCACAGTCACCGGACAGTTGGTATCTTCGCATTCCGCCAGGAGCGTGTGGAAGCAGCGGATGGGCACCTGGTAGAGGAGTGTGTGCTCACGACGTCAGGCGTTTCCAGACTCTCTACACCACAAGCGGGAGGCGATCGTTGAGGTCATGGAGCACTTTGGGCTCAGTGGAAGAAGAGCTTGCCGGGTCGGGGAAGGTCAGGCAGAGTCTTGCGGAGGGTGATTTCAAGCATTCAGTCCAATTGGGTTAGCTGACTAAGTATTGTTGAACGTCAATTGTTTTTCCCGTTGGCGACAATTAGAATTCCCGTTTTTTCG